>QMKT01000006.1 GCA_003646505.1 Campylobacterota bacterium | reverse complement strand
GTTTCAGTGACAGATGTCACTGAAACAAGAAGGCTGTTTTATGCTACAGCGTTTACCATTTTATGAAGACGGCTTACTTTTCTAGCTGCAGTTGATTTTTTAATGAAACCTTTGCTTACTAGTGAGTGGATCTGCTTGTTTGCTGTTGCAAATGCAGTTGTTGCTGCTGTTTTATCTGAAGCTTCTACTGCTTCATGTACGGCTTTAACGATATTTTTGATTCTTGTTCTGTAATATCTGTTTCTCTCAGTTCTTACAGCAGTTTGTAAAACACGTTTTTTAGCTGATTTGTTGTTTGCCATGTTAATTTCCTTCTATTAGGTATATTGTTATCACTCGGTATAGAGTGAAAATAGTTCGCGAATAATATCTAAAAAAACATTAAATATTTATTAATTTATGATTTTCAGTATTTAAAATCACAAGCCATCGCTGGATAGTCATAAGGAATGTTAATCTAATTTGCGTTAAAATGAAGATATAAAACAAAGGAAATAATTTTGGAACTTTTTGGAACAGATGGTGTACGTGGAAAAGCAGGGAAGAAAGTAAGTGCAGTTAACGCGATGCGTTTAGCAATGGCTACAGGTATCTATTTTAAACAATTTGCAAGAACCAATAAAATTTTAGTAGGTAAAGATACTAGACGTAGTGGGTATATGATAGAGAATGCCATTGTCTCCGGGCTTACTGCTGTAGGATTTGATGTGATACAGATAGGACCTATGCCTACTCCAGCCATAGCATTTTTAACAGCAAATATGCGTTGTGATGCAGGTATTATGATTTCGGCAAGCCATAATCCTTATTATGATAATGGTATTAAGTTCTTTGACTGGCACGGAAATAAATTGAACCGTGAAAAGGAAAAGGAAATAGAGGATATCTATGCAGATGATGCACGGATAGAGGCAGCACAGGCAACAGCAAAAGAGATAGGAAAATCCAAACGAATTGATGATGTCGTCGGGCGTTACATTGTGCATATCAAAAACTCTTTTCCTTCAGCAACTTCTTTGTGGGGTAAACGGGTGGTTATAGACTGTGCAAATGGAGCAGGGTATATCGTGGGGCCAACGGTCTTACAGGAACTCGGTGCGGATGTTGTAGTGTTGGGAGACAAACCTAATGGATTTAACATTAATGAAGGATGTGGTGCGATGCATCCAGAGTATTTGGCAAAAGCCGTACTTGAGTATCGTGCAGATGTTGGGCTGGCACTTGACGGGGATGCAGACAGGCTCGTAATGGTAGATGAAAAGGGTGAAGTAATTGATGGTGATAAGCTGATGGGAGTACTTGCAGTACATCTTAAAAACCAAGGTACACTTGAAGGTGAAGGGATGGTTGCCACAGTAATGAGTAACCAAGGACTTGATGAGTATCTTGAGTCAGAGGGACTTGCTCTGCACCGTGCTGCAGTGGGAGATAAAAATGTAGTTGAGATGATGAAAGAAAATGGTATTAACTTTGGTGGAGAACAGAGTGGGCACATTATTTTCTCAGATTATGCAAAAACGGGAGATGGCATCTCTTCTGCGTTACAGGCATTGGCGTATTTAGTGGATTCTAAGCAAAAGGCAAGTGAAGCATTTGATCCGTATGAGTCATACCCTCAACTTTTAGTGAACCTTTTGGTCGAAGAAAAAAGAGATTTTGATACCATTGAGGGATTATCGGCACTTAAAGAAAAAATAGAAGGATTAGGGATACGTCATCTTTTCCGTTATTCCGGTACTGAAAATAAAATACGTCTTCTATTAGAGGGAAAAGATGAAGGAAAACTTGAGGAGATAATGGAAGAGTGTGAAACTTTCTTCAAAAGGGCATTGGTTTAATGAGAGTTTTTGCTGTATTCTTTTTAGTACTTTTAGGTACCTTTATCATAGATCAGAATATTAAGTCTCTTTTTGTTGAGGGGTATTATCGGGCAGGAGAGTGCATAGACCTTGAACTGCACTACAATAAAGGTGTGGCTTTCTCGATGTTGGCATTTCTGGGACCGTATTTAAAATGGATACAGGCAGTATTGGTTGTAGGGATACTTTTTGTAATCTTTAAAGAAGGATATCTCAAACGTTATGCTTTCCCCGCAGGGTTACTTGTAGGTGGTGCATTGGGTAATGTCTATGACCGTTTTTTGCATGGCGGTGTGGTTGACTATGTGGCGTGGCATTGTGGTTTTAATTTTGCAGTCTTTAACTTTGCAGATATTGCGATAGATGTAGCCGTGGTGTGGATACTTGTTATGGTTTACTTTTTTAAAGAAGAATCCCCAGAACAATGAAAAGTTTGTTTTTTGTTGTAAGCTTTTTGGGCTTACTTCAGGCACAGATGCTTAACACGGAAATAGCACCATTCCTGAGAGATAAGCAGTTTGAAGGTATCACCCTTTTGGATCAAAAAATACTTGATTTTCAAAAGATAGACGGACTGAAATTTTCTGAGATCTCGGATCTTGCCTATGAGAAAAAAGAACAAAAGCTTTATTTCATAAGCGATGAGGGGAAACTTTTTGTTTTTGATGCTTTCTTTACTGAAAAAATAGAGAGCCTTCATGCAAAAAGTGGACTCACCTTAGTAAAGAAAAAAGGTCAGAAGTTCAGAAAATGGCGTCATGACAGTGAAGGGTTGACGTTAGATAATAAAGGACGCATATACGTTTCTTTTGAAGGTAGGGCCAAGGTAGGCAGGTTTGATGAAAAAGGGAGAATGCAAAAAGAGTATCGCCTTCCCAAAAAATTGAGAGATCCTAAAAACTACAGAAGTCGCAATAAATCCTTAGAAGCATTGACATGGCATCCCAAATATGGATTGCTTACTGCAGCAGAGTGGCCCCTGAAGCATAAGAAGAAAAAAGAGCAGACAATTTATGCTTTAGATGGTAAAGTATGGCAATTTAAGGCAGAAGCAGAACAAAAAAGTGCAGTGGTTGCAATGGAAGTGATGGATGATGGTAATGTCTTGGTGATGGAAAGATCTTTTATTGATCTGTTCCAGCCTCTTGTTATCACATTGAAAAAGGTTTATCTTAATCGCTGTAATAATGAAAAACGTATGTGCCAAAGTGAAACTTTGGCCAAGATGAACAACCATAAAGGGTGGCTTATAGATAATTTTGAAGGCTTGACCAAAGTGGGGAAACATCGTTATGCAATAGTGAGTGATGATAATGACAATTTTTATCAGCAGACATTACTGGTTTATTTTGAAGTCAAACATTAAGGTATAATCGCAATATGAAAAAATTAATAAGTTATATTATTTTAAGTGTGATATTGGTCTTTATGGCCTTCTTTGGTTTTAAGGCGTATACTCAGGCGACTCTTTATGAAGAAGCTACGACAGAGCTTGTCTCTTACCAAGATGCCCCTCAGCAGGCAGCATTTCAACTTGAAAGAATCGCCAAAAGTCTTTTAGGAGATCTTTATATTGATGAAAGAAGAATCCTTTTAGACGGGGTACGTGAAAAACAGGACAAAGCCATGGTTCAGGCGAAACTATATGCCTTGTACTTTATGGCATTATTGACACTTATGTTACTTTCTTTTTTTCTTGTTTCATTGAGAACCTTTACACTGTTTGGTTCTTTGGCGGCAATGGTGACACTTATTTTTGGGCTTATTACGCCAATTTTAATGGTGACCATCCATAAAGAAGTAGAGTACCTTGGAGACATTGTACTCTCTTTTGAATCCAAAGGGGTCATCGGTTCCATAGAAAAACTTTTTGAGGGGGGAGATGTGGTGGTTGCTATTGTGATACTGCTCTTCTCTGTTGTGACCCCTGTGTTAAAAGTACTTTCTTTACTTTTTATCTCTCTCTTTATAGAGAGTAATTTTGCGCATGGTATTGTGAAGTTTTTTAAGATGATAGGAAAGTGGTCGATGGTAGATGTCTTTGTTGTTGCCGTATTTCTCGTGTATCTCACTGCCAATGAAGGAGATGTAAGCCGCGCAGAAATTGAGGTAGGTCTTTACTTCTTTTTAGCGTACGTGATAGTGTCTATGTTGGTGAGTTTGAGTGCAGACAAAATGTTACATCGTTTGAAAAATTGAAAGATATACCCCTCCCTCATATACTTCTTGTGGATTAAGTCTAGGAGGTGTATAATTAATATGTAAAAGATTTCAATTATTTAGGAGATTTAAAAATGAAAAATATTATTTTAGCGGCATTGCTTGCAAGTGGTAGTTTAATGGCAGCAGAGAGTGTGCAGGCAAACAATTCAGGTGCATCTTCATCGTCAGAGGTAGATGGTGCAAAATTCTATAAAAAACGTTGCTCAGTGTGTCATGGAGAAAAAGGTAAGAAAGTTCCCTTGAAGGGAATGAAACCACTCGCTGGTATGGATGCAACTAAATTGGCACGAACGGTAAGAGCATATAGAGACCAGGAAGAAAGACATGGAGCATATGCTATATATAAAGAGAATGAGGTGATGAGAGAAGCAACTTACTCAATTTCTAATCAACAAATTTCTGCAATTGCTACATATCTTAGCGGTTTAAAATAATTTAAGACTATATGTCGAACTCTTCGGCGTATAACTTTTATTTGGACTGTATTTTTTCCTTGTTCCAAAATTGAGTTTGGGAACAAGGAACATTGATTAAATCACCATATCCACATCATCGTGTGTTTCAAAATATTTAAATATTTTGTTTCTTTCCTCTTCACTTTCTACAGAACAAGAAGCATTGTAGGTTGTAAACTTCCCTGTTCTGGAAGTATTGCCTAGAGAACAGAGGTGTTCTTTCTCTCCCACTTCTTTCATGATCTCTTTGATACATTTAAGTAGTGCTTCTTTGTCTCTACCAATGAGTTTAAATCCCCATTTGGTTGGGTAATTGATTTCTGGTCTTTCTGGCATTTGGTCGTCTAAAATTTTCAATGGGTCTCCTATCTGTTAAAATCACCAGAGTTTCCACCACTCTTGTGCTCTAATTGTACATTTTTAATAACCATCCCTTTATCGATGGCTTTAAGCATATCGTAAATGGTCAGTAGTCCTACGCTGACACCAGTAAGTGCTTCCATTTCTACACCCGTCTGTCCATTTAGTTTGGCGGTGACAGTCAGTTTAAAACCTGGAAGTTCAGGGAGTTCTTCAATGTCTGTTTTGACTGAAGTCAACATCAGGGGATGACACATTGGGATCAGTGTTGAGGTTTGCTTGGTCCCTTGTATGGCTGCAATAACAGCGGTTTGAAGGACAGGACCTTTTTTTGCTGTATTGGCAATCACCGCGTCAAATGCAGGTTGAGCTACTTCAATGATGCCTGAAGCAGTGGCAATGCGGGTTGTTGCCGCTTTGTCTCCCACATCAACCATTTTGGGTTTGTTGTTTTCATCTAAGTGTGTTAAGTTCACAATATTGCCTCGTTCTTTTTTGGAATTTTAGCATAAAAGAGCACAAAAAAGAATGTTTGACGAATAAAATACAATAAAGCTTGACTTTTATCATCAGATGAGCTAAAATACAAAAAAATTATAAAGGATAGTAATGATTTATTCGTATTCATACCGAAGACAAGTACCTGGATTTCCTACTTTGGCTACACAACAACATGCTATTATTATGTTTGCACAACAAAAAGGACTGCATATAGATAAAGAAGTGGTTGAGTATGCTACTAAGAATCTTCTTATAGATGAAAGAGTAGAGTTTGAAACTTTTTTACGTTCTATGGTCGATGGTAATATAGTTATCGTTTCTTCCTTATCTACACTTAGCAACAGAGCGGACGAGTTGATAAAAGTGATCAACTGTATGCTCACACATAATGTAAATCTATGGATTGCTTCTGACGATATGCTACTTAACAGAGAGACCAGCATGGTAGAGATATTTCCTTTATTGAATTCACTTAGGGAAGATGTATCAGAGAAGAACACACAGATAGGAAGACCAAAAGGAAGTAAGTCAAATTCAAAATTTGATGTTTATCACAGTGAGATCATCTCGTTGTTGAGCGAAGGGAACAGTGTCAGTGCCATAGCAAGAGAACTCGAAGTAAGCAGGAGTTCTTTAAAAGACTATATAGAATCTCGAGGCATAAAAGAGTTGGTTGAGGGTGCAGGAAAGCAGGTACGAGAAGCAGGAAAGGTTAATCAAATGGATAATATAATACTCATCTGTCCATTTGAAGAAGCATTAAAATAAAAATATACAAAGGCAATATAGATGGAATCATCAGTTGAAGAAGAATTCCCAAAGAAAAATAAAGTAAAAGAGTACTTGAAGGGATGGACTTCATATAGGATCAAAAGATACTGGGCATATGTAGCTGCAACAATTGTAGCTTTGGCAATGCCATGGATCACGATTAATGGTAATCATCTATTCTTGCTCTCTTTTGATCAGAAAAAACTGCACTTGGCAGGAGTAGCTTTTGATATGCAAGAACTTTATCTGATGCCATTTTTGCTTATGCTTCTTTTTTTAGGGATATTTGCAGTGACTGCCGTAGGAGGTAGAGCATGGTGTGGTTGGGCTTGTCCTCAGACTATCTTTAGGGTGATCTACAGAGACGGGATAGAGACAAAACTTTTAGGACTTCGTAAACGTATCAAGAATAAACAAAAAGATCCTGATATGTCTAAGATGGGGAACAAGGTAAAATATGTGATCGCCATACTACTTTGGTCTGTTTTGGCGTTTGTTGCTGCAGCAGATTTTTTATGGTTTTTTATTCCACCAGAAGACTTTTTTACGTATTTGATGAATCCTGCAGAGCATATGGCAATGGTGGGTATTTTGGTAGGTACGGCACTGTTTATCATTTTGGATGTGGTGTTCATTAAAGAGAATTTCTGTATCTATATATGTCCTTACAGCCGTGTACAGTCTGTACTCTATGATGATGATACGATCATGGCGATCTATGACCCTAAACGTGGTGGAGATATCTATGAAGGGCATGGATATGAGAGAGAAAAGAAGTACTCAAAACAAAAAGAGCTACTTAAAGTAGATGAGAGTGCTGAGTGTACGACTTGTGAATCCTGTGTAACAGTATGTCCTACACACATAGACATTAGAAAAGGGTTGCAACTTGAGTGTATCAACTGTCTTGAGTGTGTGGACGCCTGTACAACAGTTATGGGAGCATTGGGTAAACCAAGTCTCGTACGTTGGTCATCTGAAAAAGAAGCAGTACGGTATGAAGGTAAAACAAATTTCTTTAGAGGAAAGGTAATTGCCTACTTTAGCGTACTTTTGATGGTGCTTGTGACACTTTTTGTGATGGGAAGTAAAAAAGAGAATATGCTGCTTAACATTAATAAAGGACAAAGACTTTATAAAGTGTTGGATGGGGGTGTGGTACAAAATGACTATATCTTTATGTTTGCCAATACAGACAGAGAAGCGCATACATACTACTTTGAGATACTGGGAAATGATAAAATTACGATTAAAAGACCGGCAGAACCTTTTAAACTGGGGGCAGGTAAGAAAAAGAAAAAAGTAGTTATTTTGGAAACAAAAGCGCAAATTGCGCATAATACAAGAAAAGATGTACCGATACCTATCACGGTAAGAGCGTATGCTACAGATAATAAAGAAAAGATCGTAGTGGATAGAGCGGTGGTCTTTTTCTACCCTCGTGCTGATTTGGTTAAAAAATAAGGAGAACGTTATGGAAAAGGTATTGGTATTGGGTGGTGGTTTTGCAGGTGTTGAGGCAGCCATTTATCTTAAAAAACAAGATTTGGAAGTTACGCTAGTAAGTGACAGAGATTATTTTTATATTTATCCAACTTCTATCTGGATACCTACAGGTGATATTAGAAGAGAAGATGTTTCTGTCCCTTTGGACCAACTTGCCATGAAGCATGGCTTCCAACTTATAGTAGATCCTGTCACAAAATTTGAAGCTGTTGAGAAAAAAGTAACCCTCAAAAGTGGACGTATCTTGGATGATTATTCATATATTGTTGTAGCTCTTGGGCAAGATAAATTGAAACATAAAGGAATGGAACACACTCTTTCTATTTGTGGAAAACCCGAAGAAGCAACCCTTTTGTATGAAAAATTGGATGCGCTTATTTCAAAAAAAGAGGGAAAAATTGCTATGGGCTTTGGTGGGAACGCTAAAGACAGTTCTGCTGTAAGAGGAGGACCTGCTTTTGAAGTACTGTTCAATGTTGATACGTATTTAAAGAAAAAAGGGGTACGTGATCATTTTGAACTGACATTTTTTTCCCCGATGGAAAAGCCTGGGAAAAAAATGGGCGAAAAAGCTTTGGTAATGATGGATAAGATGTTCAAGATGACCAACATTCATAAAAAAGTAGGTTCCAAGATAACAACCTTTGAAGACGATGGTATTGTCTTTGAAGATGGAACAAAGATCGAGTCAGATCTCATAATGTACATTTCTGCAGGAACGGGACATAATATTATTGTAGATTCAGGCTTGCCTTTAAGTGATGCCGGGTTCGTACTTACCAATGAATATAATGAGATAGAAGGCTTTGAAGGTATCTATGCCATAGGGGATACTGCATCTCTGATGGGACCGGAATGGAAAGCCAAACAAGGGCACGTAGCAGAAATTATGGCTAAAAATGTGGCTTACAACATTATGAATAGTGTGCAAAATATAGATTCAAAACAGAGTTATATGGAGCATTTGAATATTTTATGTATGATGGATACAGGTAATGGGGCAGCTTTTGTCTATAGAAGTGAAAAAGGCGGGAAGATAATTCCTTTGCCTATTATAGGTCACTGGATGAAAAAAGGATGGGGTTGGTATTGTCGTCATTCTAAACTGGGAAATATCCCTCGAATTCCAGGAATGTAAAAGAAATTTATTTAATTAAGAGTAATTTTATCTTATTTAAGACATAATGCTTGTACAAAATTATTTAAGGAATTAAAAATGGCAACAGTAACATTTAAAAATGACATCGTATGTAACCTAGGTGGTACAGAAGTAAACGTAGGTGACACAGCACCAGTAACTACAGTAGTAAACTGTAACCCAATGCTTCAAGATGAGCAAATTGGTGGAGAAGGTAAAGTTCAACTTGTAATTGCAGTACCTTCACTAGATACAGGTGTATGTGATGCAGAAACTAGAAGATTTAACACAGAAGCAGCGTCTCTTGACGGTGTAGAAGTGATCACTGTATCTATGGACCTTCCATTTGCAGCAGCAAGATGGTGTGGAGCAGCTGGAATCGAAAACATCAAAGTATGTTCAGACTTCAGAAACAAAGATTTCGCTAACGCATATGGTGTACTTTTGGCTGATGGTCCTTTAGCAGGTGTAACAGCTAGAGTTATCTTTGTTGTTGGTAAAGACGGAAAAATTGCTTATAAGCAAACTGTTCCAGAAATAACAGAAGAGCCTAATTATGAAGAAGCTCTTGCAGCAGCTAAGGCAGCTTGTTAATATTTTGTAATGCTTAGGAAGCACACTTCTTTAAAGGTGTGTTTCTCTTTTCTCTCTTTTTCTTTTTCCCTCTCTTCCCTTACTTTACTTGTGTTAAAATACTTTATAGTATTTGAAGGATAATTATTTTGAAATATCGACTGTTTTTATTTTTAGTGTTTCTCGTTGGATGTGGTGAGCCAAACCTTCCAAAAGACCAGTACAACCTTGAAGAGTGCAAAAATGAGTTACTCGATGCAGAAGATTATAGCGGGGAAGGCAGCATAGACCGTATCCTCGTTGTTAAGAAAGATCGTAAAATGTACTTGTATAAAGATGGCAAGGTTCAGCGTACTATCCCTGTCTCTTTAGGGAAAAACCCTGTGGGGCATAAGCAGCAGCAAGGAGACAACAAAACACCAGAAGGTGAATTTTTCATACATAGAAAACTCTGTTCTCCCAAATATTATCGTTCACTTTGTATCTCTTACCCTAGACCTTCGGATATACAAAAAGCAAAATCCAGAGGGGTAAATCCTGGAGGTGCTGTGACTATTCATGCGCAACCCAAATGGAATGCAGACGGGAAAGGGGACAGTTATACACTTTCACGAAACTGGACACAGGGATGTGTTGCCGTTACCAATGATGCAATGAAAGAATTATGGTACGCTGTGCGTGAGGGTGTACCTATTACCATACGATAAAGGAGTATCTATTAAGTATACGCAAAAACAAATTGATAAATTTAATCGTCAGAAGTACATTACGGAATTAGAAAAGATAAGTAAAAATCTTTTTCGTATGTTACGGGATGAAAATGTTTGCTCTCAAAGTTTTATGGTAAAATTTGAAGAACTGAAAAAAAAGTTTGATACGAAAGAAGTTGTACAGCTTGATTCGGAGTATCATCAGGAGCTTAAAGTCTATATCGAAAGACTGTATACTCAGACATGTGCGGTAGAGCTCTTTTCTGATAAAGCATTGAATGATATACGAGATGCAGAGATGAGTAATTTAAATCGTTTGCAGAAACTGAAAAATGCTACTTCTTACAAAAAAGATAAACATAAATCAAAACACAAGCATGAAGACTGGGGTTGATAATGTTACTAAAAGGAAAAATATGAAAATTAAATTGAGTCTAGCGGGGTTGATCTTAGTCCTATTAATGAGTGGATGTGAGAAAGAAGTCGCATATGGTAAAGCGGATAAAACACCTTATGCAACAAAAGAGTGTATCAATGACCTATCAAGAGGTGCAGAGATCGATCATGGTAACAAGATAGATAAAATCGTAGTATATAAGAAAAAAAGAATGCTGTATGCCTATAAGAATGGTAAACTCGTGCATGAATTTCGTATGTCTTTAGGTGCAAATGGGGGTGCAAATGGGGGAGATAAGGTAAAAGCCGGTGACTACAGAACCCCTGAGGGATCTTACAGTATTGTGAGAAAGAAATGCGATAACAGGCTTTATAAATCTTTAATGATCTCTTATCCGAGTGAATCAGATAAAGCAAAAGCAAGAGCACGTGGTGTGAACCCAGGAGGATATATTACGATCCATGGACAGCCAAAATGGAATGCAGATGGTAAAGGAGATAACTTTACGCTTTCTAGAGACTGGACAGAAGGATGTATGGCGGTTCCAAATTCTGCTATGGACAAACTTTGGGCTGCGGTTGAAAAAGGTGTAAAAATAGAGATACATGCATAATTTATAATAATAACCCATTTTTAGCTTGTTTTGATGATTGTTATATTATCATATTGAATAATATTGGATAACGAAGGAGAAAAAGATGAAAAAACTGCTTGTATTAGTATCTATGATTACATTGTCAACGTTTGCTATCGCGGGGGGAGATGTTTCTACAAAGCTATCTCCTGTTGAGGCAATACCAAGTAAAATATGTAAAACAGATAAGGTATTTATTGAAGAAGATGTAGAGCTTATGTGGCAAGATCAACTCTATAAAGATGCTGAAGATGGTGCTGCTAAGCAAAACAAGTCTGCAGGTAAGGCAGGAGTTTGGAGACATGCTGAAGCCTACTGTAGAACATTGGACTATTCTGGGTTTGCAGATTGGAGACTCCCCACTTCAGATGAACTGCAAAAAGTACATAGAATAGAAGGACAAGTATTTAATTATTTCAGAGGGACAGATTTCTGGACATCAACACCAGCATCAAAAGGTAGACATTATGTAGTCTATCCAGCGGATGCTTATATCTATGAGCGTAAAAGCTCTAGAACTAATTATATTAGATGTGTGCGCTGTTTACAAGAAGGTGACACAGAAGCCGGCCCTGCATTAGTAAAATAATTTATATCCTACAACTTAGAGGAGTTTGATCTCCTCTTGTAATACCACACCACATTCTTTCAAAATAGTTTCTTTTGCCAGGTCAATAAGATATTTGGCATCTTCAAATGACCCGTTTCCTAAATTGACTAGAAAATTTGCATGTATTTCACTCCATTGCATATCTCCTCTCCTTTTTCCTTTTAGGCCTATGGATTCTATGAGTCGTCCTGCATAATCGTTTTTTGGATTTTTAAAAGCTGAGCCTGCACTTGGCTCACGGGGTTGGTTTGTGCGTAGATTAAGTAAGTTGCCCAGCAATGCCTGATCAAAACCTTTTTTAATTTTAAATTTGGCATGTGTAGCAATACCACCTAATTTGGCAAAACGGTATCCATGTTCAATATCCTGAATCTTTCTCCATTCTCCCTTGATCTTAATAGAATGCAGTATATTAAATACCTCATACGCTTTCACTCCGGCATTCATAGCAAGCATACCGCCCAGAGTACCTGGAAGTTTCGAACAAAATTCAAAGCCTGTGATATCGTGTTTTTTGGCATAAGAGAGAATACGACCCGTAGGCATGGCTGCACCGATGATGAGCATGTCATCTTCTTGTTCAATGGTGGCAAAATCTTTAGACAACATCATAAGAAGTGGAGGAGTAGGCGAGATAAGCAAGTTGTTGGCTCCCCCGATGAGGTATCTATCTGAGGGAATCATATCATTAAGCTCAAGCATAAGTACTTCAGTGGGTTGACCTATCTTAATACTTGAGTATTTGGAAAAGTCTATGGTTTTAAAAAACATTTAGCTGTTCCGTAAGGCTTCATACTCGTTTGGGATGAGGTAATCTTCCGTCTTAATAGGAGTATCCCATAAGCCATGTTTAAAGCCAATAGCATAGAGTCTATCAAGTGCTTTTAGTTGCAAAGCGGAGAGAGAGACAGATTCATCTGAAGCATACATATCAAGATATTTAGTAAGCAGCTCATCTGAGATACGGACAAGTTTATCGGCTTCTAGTTTAGCACAAAGTTCCTCTTTTTTGTCGTTGGCAACTTCTACGCCTGCGATAAGAATATTTTCTATATCTATGGCTTTATTCAGAGGGAGACTCCGTCTAATGGCCATACCCCCAAGAGGGAGAGGTAGTCCCTCTCCTGCAAGTTCCACCCAGATATCCCATAGTTCCTTTTCTACTTCTAAACTTTCATCAAAATCTAAAATAGACTCATGAATGAGTACCCCTGCATCTACCTTACCTGATACTACGGCATCTTCTATCTCGAGGAAATCCATATAAACAGGTCTTGCTTCAGGGTAATAAATACGAAAGAGCATAGCATTGGTGGTGTACTTTCCTGAGAGAGCGACTTTGAAGTTTCGTTTGAGTTTTTTCTCTTTACGTCGTATGAGTTTAGGACCATAGCCCTCTCCAAAACTGACAGCAGTACGAAGCAGGGCATATTCGTCTTTAATCAGAGGATACATCCCAAAACTAATGGCAGAGACATCGTAAGTACCTTTGAGTGCTTCCACATTAAGTGTCTCTATGTCTAAGCCAATATTGTCAAAGCTATATCCTTTTGTATCAACCCATCCAAACTTAATAGCGTAATACATAAAGATATCATCAGCATCGGGTGAATGGGCCAGTAAGATAGGATTCATAGGGTTAAACTCACTTTATTTATAGTGATTGTATTTTAACATAAGCGTCCCAAAAAAGAAATTGTATTAAAAATATGCACGCAAGGGCATTTGTTTCCTTTGGACACAGCACAATTTAGTCAAATATTTTGTCTTAACTAATCAAATAAACATAAAAATATGTCAATTTGACATATTTTTGCTTCTTTTTGTTAAATTACATTAAACTGCCAATATGACTAAATAAACTCTGATTATTTAGATAAAATTACTTCAACATAAAGGTTAAGGATATGACAATGGCAATGGACGCAAACAAACAAAAAGCACTGGATATGGCAATCAAACAAATAGACAAAACGTTTGGTAAGGGTACACTTATGAGACTGGGTGATAAAGAGTTTGAGCCAATTGAGTCTATCTCTACGGGGTCACTTGGACTTGATATGGCATTGGGGATTGGCGGTATACCTCAAGGGCGTATTATTGAGATCTATGGTCCTGAGTCTTCGGGTAAAACCACTTTGGCATTGCAAACCATAGCTTCTGCTCAGAAAAGAGAGATGGTATGTGCCTTTATTGATGCAGAACATGCACTTGATGTAGTGTATGCAAAGAACCTTGGAGTAGATACAGACAACCTTTTGGTTTCTCAACCTGATTTTGGAGAGCAGGCGTTGGATGTACTTGAAACACTGACACGTTCTGGCGCGGTAGATCTTATTGTTGTGGATTCAGTTGCTGCATTGACACCCAAGTCGGAGATTGAAGGAGATATGGGAGATACACATGTAGGGCTTCAGGCAAGACTAATGTCTCAGGCACTTCGTAAGTTGACAGCCATTCTACACAAAACCAATACAACGGTGATATTTATTAACCAGATCCGTATGAAGATCGGTACTATGGGCTATGGTTCTCCCGAGACAACTACGGGAGGTAATGCATTGAAGTTCTACTGTTCAGTACGTATTGATGTGAGACGTATTGCTACATTGAAACAAGGTGAATCTTCTATCGGGAACCGGGTAAAAGCAAAAGTAGTGAAAAATAAAGTAGCTCCTCCGTTTAGACAGGCAGAATTTGACATTATGTTTGGAGAAGGTATTTCGTTTGTAGGAGAACTCATCGACTATGGTGTTAAAATGGATATTGTAGACAAGTCTGGGGCATGGTTCTCTTATGGTTCTGAAAAATTAGGACAGGGTAAAGAAAATGCCAAAATCACGATTAAAGAGAACCCTGAAATGATGGCAGAAATAGAAGGTAAGATCAAAGAAGCACTTGGTTTTGGTGAAGGTCTTACCGTTGATGAGAGTGAGATGAACGAAGGTTAGAGTTACCTGATTTAACTAAAATGTACTCTGCGAGATGGTGCAGAGTATTTGAGCGTGAATATTCATACTTTCTAATGTTGGCTTACCTGAAAAATATTTTGTTTTTTGACCGGTTCAAAGTTTGTACCGAAATGAATACGCTGTTGTATGCCACCACGTGCAGAGAGATCGACAATGACGCCCAAGGTATCAACATCAATAACAGTATGGATCTTGTTAAAGATCTCATGCGCGATGTTCTCAGCCGTAAAGATACAGGATCTAAGAGAGGTAATATACTTTTTCAGATCAACAAGATTCACGCTTTCCCCTTTGCTTACAAAATGAATATAGAGTGTACCTCTGTATGGTTGACCGCTGTGGCCCAAAAAAAGAAGTTCCGGGGACATGTATTCTATGGTTGTATTTTCTATGACGGCAATTTTTCGTAAATCCATGGGTTATCCTATCCGTTGCGGGTTTATATTTCTGTTGAGAAACCGGTGTTTTTCAATCTCTTCATACGTTTCTTCGCCATTACTAAAACTGAAAGTAGGGTGTATGCTTATATTTCCCCGAGGGTAAAACATCCCCACTACTTCCAAGTATTTCGGAGACATAATTGCGACCAGGTCTTTACCTATCTTATTGACCACATCTTCATGAAACTCTCCACTGTTCATAAAACTAAAGAGGTAGAGTTTCAAAGATTTACTTTCAACCATCTGTATATTGGGGATATAGTTGATAATAAGCGTACCAAAGTCAGGTTGATTGGTCTTGGGACACAAAGAGGTAAATTCATCTGCATTGAGTGTGACCCAGTAGTCTCTTTGGGGATGTATGTTTTCAAAAGTTTCTAGCAGATGGGGAGCATATTCATATGTATATTCAGTTTGTTCTGAACCTAATTGTTGTACTTCATCACTACGTTTCTCTTGATAGGTTTTGGTGTCGGTTATGTTGGGCATAGTTACTCCTAAGTCAAGCAAAATTGTAACATAAGAGCCTTTACTTTTTATCTTTTTTAATTACTCGCTATAATGAGGTACTTTAAAGATTTAGGATTGAATATGGCAGATAATTTAGGAAAACTATTATTACGTTTGATGCTTGGGGGTATGATGTTGTTTCACGGGATCGACAAAGCCTTGAATGGCATTGGCTTCCTCAAAGGGATCATGCATGTGCATGGACTTCCTGAGGCATTGGCTTATGGGGTATATGTGGGAGAGATACTTGCACCCATTTTTATTATTATAGGGTGGAAAAGCAGAGTATGGGCAGGGGTTATCGTGATCAATATGACTATGGCTATCTATTTGACACAGTTTAGTGCATTACTCAAATTAGGTGCACATGGTGCCTGGGCAGTAGAAGTCCCAATGTTTTATCTCTTGAGTGCATTGGTTGTGATTTTACTGGGTTCTGGTAAGTATGCGATCATTAGAGACTAGTAGATCTGTTCACTTGCCGTGTGGGTCTTGCTTTCAACATTTTAGTCTCTTGCGTTGATCATCCATTGTGAAAAGATATTAAGGTAATTCCAAAAGCTTTGAATATCTTCATCAGAACTTAGTTTGTTGTTGATAATGGGTTGCAGTGCTTCTTCAAAGATGACAAGCCAGTGCAGTCTTGCATGAGGTGTGATACGAAAAGGTGCATGTCTTTTTCTCATTTGAGGAGCCCCTCTATTTTGGTTAAAGTATGCCGGTCCGGCACAAATCTGTATTAAAAAATCTGCAGAGTGTTGTCCTGCAACCTTCATATCCTCTTTTGTTTTTGGGAATATCTCTTTGATCGGACTTTCAAAAAGACCCATGTAAAATCTGTCAAGTAAGTCACGCATACCTTGTTCCCCTATGTCGGTTAAAAATGCGGGGTTGGGTTTAGTGACAGGAGGGTTTATCCCTTCCTGGTAAGGTTGTATGGAGAAGTCTACGGAAGATGTGCTAAAATTCATAGTTGTGCCTTGAGTGGTATATTTTCAAGGTTATAACATGAAAAAGCTTAGGTGTCAACTAGCGGTACTTTTATGAAGAGCAAGAACCGGGATTCTGTACGGCAAAATGATTATGATAGCCACACTCCATACACTCAAAAGAAAGCATTTGTGGACCCGAACATCCACCAGAACGCTTGTCTGTGAGTTCAATGCTCTTTTTGTGACATTTGGGGCAAAAACCACGCTTTATGGCATCAAGCTGCTCTTTTTTCTCTTTAAGATAATAAATATAAACAAAGACAGATCCGAAAAGGATGATAAGCATAAAAGCTATGAGGTAAAATAAATCGATAGCAAACTCCTTAGGTAGTATATTTTTTTAATTCTTTTACCTGAACCTTGTAGTCAGGCAGATAGGCTTCAACCTCTTTCCAGAAGGCTTTTTGGTGGTGCTTGTGTCTAATGTGAGCCAGTTCATGCACAATGATGTATTGTATCACATCTTGGGGTAGTTTCATTATCATAGTATTGAAACTCAGTATGTTCTTTCCTGAACAGCTTCCCCATTGTCTTTTGGTTTTTCTGAAACGAATATTGGAGGGAGAAAGAGACATTGCTTCTGCCCAATCTTCTATCCAGGAAGGAAGTTCCTTTTGGATCTGAGTTTTATAGAAACGGTCGACATGTTTTTGAAAAAGCAACTCATCATAGCTATGGTAAAGCAATGTAAATTGCGCTCCGTCAAAATGTAACTGACACTTTTTTTTATTGTGTGTCGTTAGGATTACAGGGTAGGCTTTTCCCATAAAGTAGAGTTCAGGTATATTTGAAAAGTCTAACGCTTTTCCTTTTTTGTGTTGTAGTTTTTCTCTGGATTTCTGTATCCAGGAAGCTTTTTTAAGTAAAAGTTGTTCTATTTGACGAAGTGGAACTTTTGGAGACTTGATGATGAGATCCCCACCTTCATCAAAAGAGAGATAAATGTGTTTAAGGTTGGGGTTAATGATATGTTTATATTGGGGTAACAGACTCATAAACTAAAGTTAGTTAACAATTCTACCATTTCTATAGATGACTCTCTTATCTACTTTTCCGTCTTTACGGTATGTTTGTGCAACGCCACTTTTGACACCATTTTTATAGGTGTATGTTACCATCAAATCACCATTAGGATAGTAGGCTTTTTGTAAACCTTCTTGTCTACCATTGACATAATACTGTCTCCATAATACTCGACCTTCGGGATCATAGCCGGTCTCCACACCATTTGGTACGCCATTTTGGACCATTGAAGTAGATGTTAAATGACCCGAATATCCATATTTTTTAAGTATCCCATTCTGTCCAGTCTTATCATCCATAATAAATTCAGAACGCAGTTGGCCCCCTGTAAAATACTCTTTATGCACCTTTTTCTCTGACATTGAAGGACTATCGCAAGCAGTGAAGGAAAGAAGTACAAAAAGGGAGAGTAGTAAAGATAAGTATTTCATGAGTAAACCTTGATAGTTAAAATAATGGTATCAGTATACAATAAATTACTTTGTCTTTATGTGTTAGATGGACTTAAATACTGTGCAATATCTACTTGATCTATCTGTTCGGGTTGCAAATATTTCTTTGCATAAACTGCATAGATCTCAGAGTTTAAAAACAATTTAAACAGATCTTCATCAATATGTTGGTCTTTGACCATAAGGCCCATGATCTTGATCGCTTCAGAGAGGGTTTTAGCTTTCTTATAAGGTCTGTCTGACGCAGTTAATGCTTCAAAAATATCTGCAATGGCCATAATACGTGCAGGTATGGAAAGGTCTTCTTTACTCAACCCTTTAGGGTATCCTGTTCCGATAAGTGTTTCATGGTGTGTGCCTGCATATTCTGGTATTTTTGTGAGATGGGAGGGGAAAGGGATTTTTTCTAGCATTTTAATACTCATTATGACATGCTCATTTATTTTGTAACGTTCTTCTTCGCTGAGGGTTCCTTTGTCTATACAAAGGTTATAGATTTCCCCATAATTATAAAGGTGTTCTGGCACTTCCAGTTTAAATCCTTCCTCTTTATGGGCATCCGAATCGAAATGCTCACGCGCCACAATGTGTTGTTTTTTATCACTCAAAAGCATTTCTGTGACAGGGAGTGCTTCCTTTTCATTATCTTTATAACGTAATATTTCTATAGGACCCAGACCAAGCGTGTCATCAAAATGACGTTTCCATGTAAGTTGAGCGATTGTTTTCACACGTTCTTGTTGTGCCTTATCCATAAATTCACTACCTATGTTTACAGAAGCGATAAATGCAAAGTCATCATGTAATTGTGCCTGACTTTCGTTTAGTTCATCCAAAGAGATATCATTTTTTAAATAGGCTATCTGTGCATCACGCAAAAGTACTTCAAATCGCATACGTATCTCATGGATCCTGTTATAAATGGTTTCAAGTTTCGTAGATTTGTCTACCACATATTCTGGAGTAGTTACCTTACCACAGTCATGTAGCCAGGCACCTATCTCAAATTCTCTCAGTTCCTCTTTTGAGGTGAGTGAAAATGATTTAAAAGCAGCTATTTCAGAATGGTTGGCTGCATGTAGCAGCATTTGTGCTATTTCGGGAACACGCGCACAGTGTTTTCCTGTATAAGGTGACTTTTTATCAATCGCTTCGGCTATGATCTTTATGATAGAATCAAGTAAAGATTCTTGTGATTTCTCATAGGTTTGAATACTTTTTGACATGGATACCTGTGAGCTAGAAAGTGCTTCAAACTCAATGATATTGGTAGTAATGGCATTCACCTCAGAGTAGTTTCTCTCTTTGATCTTAGTATTTTCAATGATGAGTTCTTTGATCGGTTTTATGATACGATCGGTGCTGTAAAAGATGATAGACAGCGCGAATAATAATAGAATAAACGCTATGATAAGTGCATAATAAATACTTTCTTTATAGGGCCTTAGCAATGCATCTGAATCCACTTTGATACCCAAATATCTATCTTTACTGATAAGGGGAATAAACATAACAAAATAGTGCTTTTCTCCCTGTACATATTTAATGATCTGATCTGTTTTCTTTCTTAGGATCACCTGTTCTAGTGTGACATCAATTTTTTCTATTTGCTTGCTTGTCTCATGATGGACAAATGAAGAAGAAGCCAACTTTTTACCATATTTATCAACAATAAACACTTCTGAATTTTGATCAAATTTCTGTAATGCAAGAATTTCATTTAGCTGTTCCATAGTGTAATCTACAGCAAGTACAATACCTTCTGTAGTGATCTTTTTGGCATAGGTAACACCCCTTTGGTGACTATTTGAAAACAAGTAAGGATCCGTAACAATAATATTTGTAGACTTCATAGCCTTGCTATACCATGGGCGGCTATGAAGGTCATATTTTTTAGGAAAGTTTTTTTTGCCTATGAGATTAAAGTCTTTATCCAAAAAAGCATTTTGTTGCTGATCGTCAATGATAGTAACGATTGTCCAGTACGTTGATGTTGGTGCATCAAATGTTTGAAACAAGGTAGCTCTGTTTTGCATATGGACCACTTCATAAAATCTTCCGTCATGATGCGCAAAATAGATAGCATGAAGGCGGCTATTTCTTTGTAATACTTCTACTAAATGATCAAAAGAGGGATGTATAGGGTCAAATGTAATAGGTTTTAGTAGATTTCTATGCTTACTTTTTAGCGTTAAAATTTTTCTTGTGGAAATACTTTTTTTATCTATATGATCACTGATATTTTTTGAAATGATACGAAAGGTTCTATGGGTTGATTCCATAGCAAGTTTGTCACTAAAGTAGTATTGTACAAAGAGTAGAGAGAGGGATATTATGCCTACTAGAAGGAGTATCGTGATCAATATATTTGTTTTTATGGAGATTTTAGACATTTTAGGCTCTTTTCTTTTTCATAGTTTACCTTTTATTCAATTTGTCTATCTCTTCTTTAAAAGCAGCAGCAGGATTTGAGAGCATATATATAGTATACCCCAATCTACAAATCATTAAAATTAGTCATTTTTGGGCACAATAAATTCTATTTTTATGATCAATAAATTAAATATTCAAAATTTATATGACATTAAAAACATATAATAAATTATATATTTGATATACTCTTAATATTAGGTTGTAGAAGATCTAAGAAGGATGGAGATAGTATTGTCATAACCTAACCCCTGCCTTGTATTTTTTAGTCCAAGGTGATAAACTTAAATAAATAGTGAGAATCATCTGCTCCGATCTTGATAATATCTCCATCCTTAAGTTCTCCGGTACCACCTCTGTCTTCACTGCCTATTTTTATAGTATTAACAATAGTACCACAAGCACTTCCTCTGTCAGATACCAAATAACCGGTTTGGGTTTTTTCAATTTGCAGATGTTGCCTGGATATCTGCAAATAATGTCCATGGTCAACAAGATAAATATCATTGTTAGGTTTCCCTTTATTTATTTTCGATCTTTCGGAGAGAATAGTTTTCCCATCCACTTTTTCTACGCGGGACTCTCTTCCTATGCGAAAGGGAAATGACCAAATACCGATGAGCTCATCACCGAGACAATTTTTGGCAACGGTACTTCTTGCTTCAGGTGTGATAGCCTTTAAAACTGCTACAGGAGTTATACGTTTTAATAATGATTGTTTATCTTCCATTTTATCTTCTTTCTTTTGTAATCCTATCGCATAATCTAGGCTAAAATTAATCAATTTTCTACTTTTGCACATAAATTCAAACTCTCTTTGTGTTTAAGTATCAATATAATGATAGTGAGTATATCTTTATTTTCCTTGACAATATTTATCAGATGTCATCACAAATCACGAACTGGAAATTCATTCTGTAGAAATGTTACAAAATTTAGATCAGATTAAAGCAAGAAAAAAGTTTGTGAAGTAATGGAAAATTCCATAAGGTTAAAAAAGGGTGTGGACTTTTATGGCTGAGAGGAAGAGATTCGAACTCTCGGTGAGTTACCCCACACAGACGTTCCAGGTCTGCACCTTCGACCACTCGGACACCTCTCAACAGTACCATTTTATATGTCAATAAGTAAAAATTTTTAGATTATTGAATATATAGTGTAAGTACCCCTCCCCAGATCCCTGCGGCACACAGTAAAGAAAGGTGGGCTGCTATGTTCCCATCCTGACCCATTGTCT
>QMKT01000005.1 GCA_003646505.1 Campylobacterota bacterium | reverse complement strand
TACCTAACCTTAATTATGGATGGGAACTTGGATTATTTATTTTTGTGTATTCATTTATTGGTTTTTATTTTATTAACCCTATGTTAGCAGTATTCTTTTTAATTGGTACAGCAACACTGGGAATCAATAACACTATGAGTTATAACTTTGATGTTTTCCTTCTCATACTTTTTATATTTTACGCTTTTTTATTCCTACTGCTACTCTTTTATTATATCCCCTTCTCAACAAAGCCAGAACATCTTTTTTTAGTAATGAAAAAAAGATTTTTTAGGCTTTCACATATACTACTTAAAAGAAGTATCAATCTTATAAGTTCCAAAGATACATTCTTAGGTCAGATGAGTGCAAAATATAGTATGATACATCTCATGGGTACCGTAAAAAAAATGCAACTTTGGGCAAGTAAAATAGATGATAAATATTTTGATACGATAGATAAAAAATCACTTTTAGGTTTTAGTAAAGAGTGTGAAACATTTGTATACCTTTTAAAGATGATGCATCGTAGAGACATAGAAATGATAGATAATCCTTTGATAAAAATATTTAGAGAAAAAAATGACGGGTATCCGTTGTTAGATCTTTTAGGTGAATATGCAGAAGGTAAAGAAGTAAAAGATGTTGACCCTGTTTGGAAAGATAAAGAACGGATCGTCAACAATATAGAAAAGAAGTTGAAAAACTTTCTTCTTGATGTAAACTATGGTCAGTATGAAGAAAAAGATATTATTGAGTTTTATGAAAATATATCTTTGCGTAGAAATGTATGGCTGTCTCTTTTCTCTTGTCAATCGATAATGGAAAAGATTGATTTTAAAGCATTGGAGACAAATAGATTTTAATGAATATAAGAAAAATGAAAAGAGTAAATATGACAGGTAAACTACCAAAGATCGGACTTTCTGTTCTTACTGTAATGATGATTAGCGGCTGTACAAAACTTGGTCCAGATTTTATGGGTCTGGAAAGTCCCTCTATGCCTGCCAAATGGCAACATAAACAAGAGCGCAGTGATGAAACGATAGCACAATGGTGGAAAACATTTAATGACTCCACACTTAACACTTTAGTCGATAAAGCCTATGCCCAAAACCTTGACATTAAGAGTGCCGGGTTACGTATCTTACAAGCACGTGCAGCGTTAGGTATCACTGAAGGACTCTCTTTCCCTCAGCAACAGACACTTTCTGGAAATGCCGCTGCAGTACGTAACAATGGTAGCAACTTTGAGGCAGCAGGTCTTAACTTTGACATAGGTTGGGAAATGGATATCTGGGGTAAATATGCTAGAGGGATAGAATCTTCAGAAGCCAATCTCTATGCAACACTCGCTTCGTACAACGATATTATGACTTCTATTATTGCTGAAGTGGCACGTAATTATATTAATTACCGTACATCAGAAGAACGTATAGCATATGCAGAACGTAACGTGCTTATACAAGAGCGTGTGACAAGGATGACAGAGATACAGTTCAACTCAGGTAATGTATCGGAATTAGACATGCAGCAAGCACGTTCCCAACTTTATAATACTCGTTCTGCTATACCAGCCTTAGAACTTTCTAGAATTAAATCACGAAATGCTATAGCCCTTTTACTTGGTACTGATGCTTTAAGTATTTCAAAAACACTTCGATATAAACATCCAAAATATAGTGATCCTAAAAATAAATATATAGGTCAAGAAAAAAGAGGTGTCATGCAGATCAAAGAAGGAACAAGCGACCTTTTAAATGTAGCGATGATCCCTCAAGCTAAATTAAATCCATATAATAAAGTGGATGCAGGATTGATCTCTCGAAGACCGGATATTAAAATTGCAGAGTATAATGTACAGTCTAACTCTGCACTTATCGGTGCAAAAATGGCAGAACTTTATCCCTCTTTTACGCTTTTTGGGAACATAGGAGTTAACGCAAATAATGCCATCGGTTCATGGGGTACGACCTCTAATGCACTTGGGGTAAGTGTCGGACCAGCATTTTCATGGAATATCTTTCAGTATGGACGCATTAAAAATCAGATACGTCTTCAAGATGCAGTGTTTGAAGAGAGTTTAGTTAACTATAATAAAAAGGTACTCTCTGCTGTGACTGAAGTCTCAGATGCACTTAATGGATATATTTTAACTCAAAAACAACAAGTAGAAAATAGAAAAGCAGTCGATGCAACAGTTCGTGCATTTAACATCTCTGTCATCCAATATAATGATGGTTTGGTAAATTACCAGCGATTACTTACAACAGTAGAGAAGTTAACAGCTACACAAGACAGATATGCTACGATCAAAGGTAGTTTATCGATCAATGCTATTTTATTTTATAAAGCTTTAGGTGGAGGATGGCAGATCAATAAAGGGAAGTCATATCTCTCTGCTGAAACTGCAGAAAGAATGAAGAAGCGTGTGGATTGGGATATGTATCTTGATGACAATATGACACGTCTTCCAAAAGGAATGCAGTAATGACAAACCCTTTTCCACATGAACTTTCCATTGGTGATGTCTATTACTCACCTTTGATACTCGTGGCATTTCTTGCTTTTGTTGCCGCATTGGTTACTGTGATGGTTTTTAATAAACTGAAACTTACTCGCTATTTATATGCACCATCCTATGTATTTGTCGCATTTCTGACATTATATATCGTTTTAATAGACACATTTTGGATTAAATTTTAAAGGTTAATGATGAAAAAAATAATAAAAATATTACTTACACTTGCTATTTTAGGGGCTGCTGCATTTTTTGCTTATAACAAATACAGAGCATATATTGATAACCCATGGACAAGAGACGGACAGGTAAGAACACAGGTCATTCAAGTGACACCTCGTGTAAATGGAATGGTTGTAAAGATTCATGTGGTAGATAACCAACAGGTGAAGACCGGTGATCTACTTTTTGAGATAGACCCTTCTCAGTACCAAGTCAAACTTGATCAGGCTAAAGCAAGATTGCAACGTACTCTCGAAGCTGCTAAAGGTACAAAGATAGAGTATGAACGTGTTACTACGATATACAATAGAGATAAAGGTGCAGTATCTCAGAAAGACCTGGTACGTAATGAAACAAATTACTATAAGTCATTGGCAGATATTGATTCTTCAACAGAACAAGTGAATACTGCAAAACTTAATCTTTCATATACAAAAGTATTTGCAGAGGTTGATGGATATGTCTCAAACATCAATTTCCAGATAGGTTCACAGGCTTCAGCAAATAAACCTATTTTGGCACTTGTTGATGAAAATTCTTACTGGGTCTTTGGCTTCTTCCGTGAAGATGCTATACCTGAAGTAGAAGTGGGAGACACAGCAATGGTAACACTCCTTGCATACTCAGATACACCGCTTAAAGGAAAGGTAGAGTCTATTGCATGGGGTATCGCTCACTCTGATGGTAATCCAGGTAATAACTTACTTCCAAGTGTTAAGCCTGTCTTCCAGTGGATCCGTTTGGCACAGAGAATTCCTGTACGTATCAAACTCGATAAGCTTCCTGAAGATGTAAAACTTCGTTTTGGTTTGACAGCTTCAGTGATGGTGCTTAAAGATACAGAAGAGAAGAAGTAGTTTTTAAACTAGTAAGAATAAATCACTATACGCTATCAAGTGATAGTTATGTTGATGATATTGGGTCCTGCCGGTATCTCCTTTAATAATCTTCAAGAAGATAGCATAAACAGTCTTGCAGTACGATCTTTTTATCCATAGAGATCATGGCTGGCATAAGGGCATTCTTAAGTGATAGTTTTCCCTCGTCATTTTGGATGATCTCATCTGTGATATCCTGACCGTCCGGTGCAACCACTAAAAACGGTTTATCTACTTTTGTATAGGCAAACACTTCATTTTTTTCTAACAGTGTAAAATTATGATGGTCAAAGTTTTTGACCAGTATGAGGTCATACCCCAGGCTGTCACTGTACTCTTCATCTTCAAAACAAAAAGTGACATCTGCATTGATCTTGATCGTTGCGCTGTTTTTAACCAGTTGTAGATCATGAGCCGGTAGTGGTTTTTCAGGAAAATGATCCATATGCATTAGATCATCTATGAGTTGAAAAGCTCTTTTTTTTGCAGGTTCATTTCCCGGAGTTGAACACTCAAGCGTAATAGCAGGACAGATGTCATCAAATGCCATGGTTGATACACCTTTTGGTGATTGGAACACCATAGCAATATGGTTAAAAAAGCTAGAGAGATATTTATTTTTTTCATTCACTACTGAGATACAGCCATAAGGGGGATTCTGTCCTGTATTGTTGTGAAGATCGAGAGAGGCAAATAGCTCATCTTGGGTGATCCTATCCATCACTTCCTGTATCAATATCGCGGTATTGGAGTCAGTATCAGGTGTACCTGGCCATGCACGGTTGAAGTCTGTCTGCCCGTCTCTCAGTCTCACACCCATTTGTGCTGCATCAACATTTCCTACAAAAAGCCATATATCTCTTGGTAGTTTATAACCATCAGTGGTTTGATATTTCTTCAGTATCTCCTGCACGATCTGTAAGCCGCTGAATTCATTGCCATGAAGCAAAATGGAGATGAACAGAGCAGGATGCTTTGCACCTTTTAAGTGTATCAGTGTAGGTGTGTCAAAAAGCTCTTTAATATCACGATGAGAGATAGAGAGAAAAGCACTTGGGATATGGTCGAGTATTGTTAAATTGCTCTTCATTTAGAGACTCCATTTGTGGACAGGGGTATTTTCTTTGGCGTGATGCATATAATCCTCCATCAGTTTAGGTATGCTTTTGTACTTTTCAAAATGTGCAAGCTGCCATGCTGCACCGTTTTGTCCGTGTGCTGTTCTTCGTTCAATGATATCGAGATAAAGATCTGCATCATCTATGCCAAAAGAGCTAAGTCCTTTTTTAGTAAGTGTCAAGCCATCATCTAGTATCCATTCTTTTAAAGAGACTTTTTTACCATGTATGGGTTCATGAAATTCTGTGTTTAATCCTGTTTTTGCTACAGCGTAAAAATCATCTTTTAACGTTTCGAATGGTATTTTTTGAAGGTCTATTCTCGATTTAACCAAACCTTCAATAAGCCCTATGAAAAACCATATATTGGCTTGTGTATCTATAAGCGTTGGTCCTGCTGGGAGTACACGAAGTTCAAGTCTCAGTGTATTTTTACCCTTTTTGTCCTTGTCTAATATAGGGCGTATCCATCTCCAGATCGTACCATTATGAAGATTGAAATGATGTAGATCACTCTCAGGTTTATTTTTTATATCTGCAAAGATAATTTTAAACATTTTGTTTTGATCAAAAAGATCCAGCCATGAGTCTATATATCCATGTGCAAAATGTACTCTTGTTTCATCACCATGATCTCTGCGGTCTTTGTTCCTTGTATCTACAGATTGTTCAAAGATAGCGATGCGGGATTCATGCCAGGCTCTTTTACCTAAAACTAAAGGAGAATTTGCCCCAAATCCAACCAGTACTACAGATGCAAGTAGTGCTGCATGATAATACTCTACTGATTTTTCAAAAGGAACCTGAAGGTGTATCTGTAAGGAGGTCCCAAGCGCTTCAAGCATGACATCATCTTTTTGTAGTGCTACTTCATCTTCTCCATGAAATAAGATTTTGACACGCTCATGTCGTAACTCTTTAATGCGCTGAGAAACAAGCGTATACCGATACATATCTGATTGGTATAACTCTTTGTTGAAATGTTCGAGTTTCAAAGAAGGAAGCACACCAAATAATCCAAGTTTCGCATCAAATTTTTTAGCAGAATATTGTCCCTGTTCCCAAAGTGAAAGGAGGTCATTATATAGTTTTTTAGGTGCTTCATGATTAAGTTCAAAAACATTCCCGTTTATTTCAAGGTCATATTTTGCAAGTTCATTGGTAAATAGAGGGGAGTTAATAGTATCTAGTATCTGTTTATTTATGGGATAGGGCTGATTGCTACTGTCTAAGATACAAACTTCCAGTTCATAGCCTATTTGGTACTTGTCTGAAAAAAGTTCTGCACCCTTGTCAAATAAAGATCTTATATATACATGTTCAGAATACAATGCTTTTTTAAAAGCTATAAAATCTTCTTTTGTAAAATCTCTGTGGCTTATTTCGCTACCCATTAGATACCTTATTGTCTCTTATCTTTTTTAGTATAACAAAAAGATACAAATAATGTATAGATAAAATTTTATTTTTAAATACTGTCTATCTCTTTAGGCACTATAAACTTGATAGTACTGTGGAAACGACATTAGATAAAATGGGCTTTTCTATCATTAAGACATTTTTTCAAAAAGATAAATGCTGATGAGAACTATAGATGACAGAACGAACACAAATATTCTATTATTATCTTTCAGGTTACGTAAGTACCATTGTATGTTTCCCGTGTCACGTTCCTTCTTTATTTGTCGTTCATATTCAGGCATAGTCATTTCTTCTCCTTTGTTTGTATATAAAAATAATACAAGATAAAAGTCAAGTTTTTGTCAAATTAGTAGGTATTTTACTAAGTAAAGAGATAACTTTACGCTGAGAGAGTGCTTTGTGTGGTATCCCCAAGAGGACTCGAACCTCTAGCTACGCCTTAGGAGGGCACTGCTTTATCCAGTTAAGCGATGGGGACATACATCGAATTGTACCATTTTTTTAGCTTAAGCTATAAAGGGCTTTTTGCCCAACGTATAGTAACTCTTCTTTTCCCCCATCTTCTTGCTCTTTTAGCATCACATCCCATATAAATATCTATTTTCTTTTTCCATCGTTTATGCATTTTATCAAGTACTTTATAGTTACCTTTTAATCCATCGATAGTAACAATAGAACCATTTTTCAATCCCATTTTTAATAGATCTCTGGAAACCGCTATAGACTTGATGCCAGGTTTGAGTCTGTTATTCCATGCAGCAAGGAAGGGTGTACTATCGGTTTCTCGCCTACAAGAGGTATAGGCACTTGATGTAACTCTTAAAACATGTTCTTTCTGTATTTTAGGTTTAAAAGCCTTAGGAGAGTTAGATTTTTCCGGGGTAGGAGATTCTTTGTCACATCCTAGGAAAAGAAATGAAAGCATAAGTAAGGGTACAAAAATATATTGTTTTTGCATACGAACCTTTCTTAATTAGAGTACCTTTATATTTTTCCGTAGAAAATTTTACTCAAAAGGGCTGAATGTAAAATTAACTCAAATGAGCCAAACATATATAATATAAAGAGGAATAATATAGAGATCGAAAGTTTTTATAAAATAAATATAAATGTAGTAACAGTATAAATAAGCTAATAAACTTTAAAAAAAAGAGACTTTTAAATGCTATATTTAGAAGTAGGGCAAGCTAATGAGTAATGTTTGTAGTAATAGATATGGCTCGCTATAAAAGCTTTACAGAGAACAAGAGAACCATGAGACACAATGTGTAGTAACGAAATATACAAGTTACTACAAAATACTTTACTATGTAGTAACTTTTCTCTATGATACATTTTTGAAGTATGTTTTCTTTATGAAAATATCATTAAGTAGAAAAGTTTAATAGAATTCGGAGGTCATTAATGTCAGTAAGATTAATTAAGAATAGTCAGCAGCTAGGCGTCAGTGTGTTGGATCGAATATTAGATGATAGAGTCATATGTTACTACAAGAAAATGGAGATCTTATTATTAATTATGCTAGATACTTTATTGACTCCTTGTGGTGGTGGAAGTGGAAATGCAAATACATCAATGTAAATTGTAGAAACATTATCGACATTTAATGCGCCTTCTTCTTTGGTATTATGATATCGAACAAGGATTATGAATAGAATAATGTAATACTAAATTGCATACAGACGGCAACTGTAAGGGTGATTTGGCAGAGGATAGAACGTAAACTGATCGAAACTTATCTAGGTATCCATAGAGGTCTAATTCTTAAAGAAGATAGATAATCTATCATCGATGTAAGACTTCAAACTATAGGTCATAACTGGATCATCTCTGATCTTACTACAGATGAAGATAGTATGTTTTAAATTGTAGTAATATGTGAAATATTTCAAATTGAAAGTCCATGATAATGAAGATAAGTTTGCTCAGAATTTGTTAAAATTTTAGTAGTTTTATCAGGTGAAATTGTAAAGATAAAATAAATTACTACAATTGCTTGACATTTGTAGTAACTTTATGTATAATGCAATTATAAAAATTAGATCTTCCATTTTTTGGAAATATCTTTAGGAAAAAAAGTTTAATAAAATTGGGAGGTCACAAAATGCCAATTAGAGCAATTAGTGATAAGCAGTATAAAGGCGTGAGTGAACTGTATCGTAAATCGGATGGGCAGGTTACAGGTTACTATGTTACCTATAGAGATATCGATGGTAGACCTATAAAAAGAAGAGTAGATGCGGACAACAGAGACGATGCTTTACTCAGCCTTTCAGAAATTAAACAGAATATTGACTTAGAAAAACAAGGAAAAGCTATGAGTTCCACGGTTAGAAAACCTATACCAAGCGTATTGAAAAAAGTAACTGCTACTACGAAACCACTAATTGATGTACCTGTAAATAATATGAAAGACCACCAGAAGATCATCTCTGCACATAAGGGTATTGCTATAGTATCACTCATTGATATTGTTGCATTTGATGACATTAATATACTTTATGGATATGAAACTGGTGTAAGCATTGTTGATCAAATGCAATCTACTATCCATGACATGCTAAAAGAAATGGACAGTAACGGGATATTTTCTAAGCATAGTGTTGAAACATTTTCCTATGATCTTTTCAATGTATATGCAGATAAACTGTGTTTGTTCATTAAAAATGATTTCAATCATCGTCTGATGGATCTCATAGTTAAAACGCTTTTAACAAAGATCTCTAACCATAACTTTATTATCTCTGATGATAATCACATTCATATAAATGCGACAATAGGTGCGACGAAAGCAGAAGGTTCTGCTAGTTTGATCTTTGCAGAAAAAGCATTGAAGGAAGCTAAAAGTTATCGAAGTTCTTATATTTTTCATGACAGTAACGCGACAAAGAATGAACATCTTGCAAATAATGTGTATGAGACACTGATATCTAACATTAAAGAAAAGACTGTTACCCCATATTTTCAAGGGATCTTTGCTTCTGCGGACTCAACAGTTCCTTATAAATATGAAAGTCTTATGAGAATACTGGACAGTAAAGGGCGTGTCCTTTCACCTGCAGTATTTATGGAAAAATCAAAAGATTATCGTCTCTATACGCAGTTGATGATCCAAATGATCGATAAAGTGTTTGACGTGATGGCGAAGCATGGTACTGCTGTGACTTTGAACCTTTCCTATATGGATATAAACAATACAGAACTTTGTGATAAATTGATGTATAAAGTTAAAAAAATGAAGATAGGAAAGTGTTTGACAATTGAAATAGTAGAAAGTGAGCAGATCCAGGATATTGATATGGTCAATGAATTTATTTTTTCACTCAAAAAAAATGGTGTGATGATCGCCATTGATGATTTTGGCAGTGGTTTTTCAAATTTTGATACGATCATGAATCTTGATATAGATTATGTAAAACTGGATGGTTCACTGGTTTCTAAAATTCATGATAAAAAATACAGAATCATGCTGGAGAGCATGGTAAAGATTTGTCATGATCTGGGTATTAAGACGATCGCTGAGTATATTTACGATGAGAGTATCATGGAAGCAGCAATAGACATAGGTGTTGATTATCTGCAGGGGTATCATCTTCATCAACCTTCCCAATGGGACTCTGTGAAAGAAACATTTGGATTAGGACAAGCTGTAAATGCATAATGACAAAGATAAATTTGTAAATATTACAGAGCTAAGGAAAGTTCAGTCAGAAATAGCTTTATTACGTAAAGAAATTTTTTCAGATGATATTACTAAAACCAAGAATAGATTATGGATATATAAAGAAAAGCTCAGTGATAATGAAACCTTTAATGATTTTGGGTTCATGGTCAGTATTAAGATCTCAGATTATAAAGTGATCCTTAAAGAGTATGATTCCAACGTAGGAAACAGGCTTTTGAAGCAGGTCAGTGATTATATGATCGGATATATGAAAGAGAATCAGCTCAAGCATGAAATCGTACGTTATGAAAATGAGAACTTTTTTATTTTTCTGAATGATCTAAATGAAGAAGAGGTAGAAGACAGTATGCTTAACATGCAAAAGAGTATGACAAACCATAAGTTCAAATACCGCAGTAGAATGTTCATGCTGATCTTCAATTTTGCTGTGATGCAATATATAGAGAATGAATCGTTTTCATCTGTATTGGATCAGTTGGATGAAAAACTTTTTATGAATAAAGCATAAATGTAACAGATACTTTGATATTTTGACATTTTTTTGACATTTTTATATTACTATTGTTTTATAGTTAAACAAGGAAATAAAAATGCACAATGAAAATGAGATCATAGATAATGAGTGTCGAATTAATCTAAATGAGCTCAAGACGGATATGGATATATTGCGTAAGCAACTCTATACAGATGATATTACAGAGTCTAAAAATCGATTATGGGTATTTAAACAAAAACTCAATAACACTGAAACGTTTAATGATTTTGGGTTTATGGTCAGTATCAAGATCTCAAACTATGAAGGTATTACCAAAGAGTATGAGTCAAATGTTACAAACAAGCTTTTAAAACAGGTTAGTAACTATATGATGCACTATATGAAAGATAATCATCTCAATTATGAGATGGTACGCTATATGGAAGATAATTTTTTGATCTTCATGTATGGTCTGAATGAAGAGGAAGTAGAAGAACACATAATTAATATGCAAAATGGAATGTCGAACTATAAGTTCAAACATCGTAGTAAGATGTTCAATCTGATCTTTTATTCTGCTGTGATGCAATACATAAAAAATGAATCTTTTTCATCTGTACTCGATCAGTTGGATGAAAAGCTTTTTGATACTAAAGTATAGTCTAACAACGGCTTTACGCCCACTATAACCCCAAGAACTCCAATACTCTTTCTTTAGTATATTCATGAAAAGGGTTCCATCGTTGTCTCAGCAGTGAAGAGGCTGAGGTTTGCAGAACGCCTGTTTCTCCGTAGATGGCTAGGTATCCTAGTTGTATACCTGGGCTCTTGGGTGCATTTTCATCTCCGTAAGTTGGATCATTTTGGCTTATAGGCATGGCTAAATGTGAGAGTGAATAGAGCCCTCTTGGCCATTGCATAGATAGCTTTTCAGTATTCTTTCCATCTGTGATTTTAACGAGACTATTGTCACTTGAATTTAAGTCTGTGATGAGTTCAAAAGTATAATTCTCACCTGTAGAAGTATTGCGTAGTATCTTTAATGCTTTGTTTGTACCTTGCTTTACCATATGATTAGCAGAAAATTTATGATTAATGTCAAAGAGTACCAGCGTATGATTTCCTTTTGGTAGACGTTTATAAAGGTTGTTTACTAGAGAAGGAACAGTCACCGTACTGTCTACAATGGAGGAAAAACTTAAAACAGGTGGGAATGTTTTTTTAGATATAGTACTTTGCTCATAGGCATCAAATTGTTTTTGTACTTCATTGCATAAGCGGTAGACTTGATCTCCGGCATTCACAGCAAAAGAGCCATATTTAAATGGGTCATACTCAGGTGTAAGTGAGTTCCACTCTAGTTTAGGTAAGCCCAGGAGGTGTCCTATGCGACTTTGCCATATGGCAAATGGAGCTGCTGGACTGACCCCTATGGCAGGAGAGTAGAAGATGAGACTTTCAGGTCGTGTAAAAGTCTCATCTTCAAGTGCTAAGAGTGTATAGTTTAAAGCTAGAGGTGCACCTGTGGAATAACCCATAATATGTATAGGCTTATCTCCTACTTTTTGATCTAGACGTTTCATTCCTATTTTTACTACTGCTGCCATATCTTGCCATTTAACCTCTATGAGACCTGAAGGAATAGTGCCATGACCTGGCATACGCAGTCCAACCACCCATACTCCTTGTTTATGCAGGTACTCTGCTTGTGCATGTAGACTGTAGGGAGAATCCGACATACCGTGCAAAAGAAGTACACCCATTTTTGGGTTTTTTACAGGGAATTCAAAACTTTTATTCCAGGATTTATTCCAACGTTTCGGGTCTGAAACACTGTTCCTGGTGTAGCGGTTGATGCGGTTCTTTTCTTTGTCTGTAACCTTTCCATATATCTCTTTATCTAAAGTATCAAACAGTTGTGTTTCCAAGCTTAGATACGTGTCAAAATCTTTTACCTCAGACTTCGTAGTGAATTCATTTTCAAGCAGGGTAGTGTGCCATAATGAAAGAGAGGGAAGAGAATTCATATAGAGCATAAAAGCGATAATTCCTATAAATATAGCACCTAAAAATGAAATAAAAAGTATACGGGTTGCTTTCCGTACAGACCATAAAGGAAATTTAATTAACACATTTTTTAAAATATCCATAAAATACCCTTTGAGTTTATAGTAACTTATTTTTAATTTTACCTAATATAAACGATAGGTGACATAAAAAACAATTCTAGTTTTTTTATTGGGTAAAGGATAGTTTTTATAAGCGATACGTATTACATCTATAGTATTTCTATCCAAGGATGAATAACCTATAGGTGTTTTAAGTTTTAGTCCCGAAATATCTCCATTAGGGTGTAGATAAAAAGAGACTACGTTGGTACCTTGTTGTTTGGTTCTTATTGCCACAGACGGGTAACCATTACGGGTGAGGGTATTTTGTGTTATACGGTGAATAGTACTGAGGTTGTTACGTATAAACTTTTTTTGTGTTGGGCTGTAGGTATTGAACTCCGGTCCGTAAAGTTTTTTGATCATCTGTTCGCCATAAGCACCTGCGTTTGAAGAAGGTCTACTCTTTTTTGGATGCATGGACGTTCCTGATCCCATGAGCATATTGGCAAGTGGATCTTTTGAACGTTTGACTTTTTTTGGTTTCTTAACCACTCTTTTCTTTTTTACTACTTTTTTGGCAGGTTTTTTATTGACCTCTTTTTTAACTATTTCTTTTTTTGGTTTTGTTTCGATCTTTGTAGCATTATTTTCTTCTGTACTCTTTTGTGCAAAGATCTTTTTTCCTTCATCTAATATTTTTTTCTTAACGGGCTGCACTTCAGGTTTGGGTTCTGGTTTTTTTTCTATGATCGGTTGAGGTAGTACAGGTGGAGGTACCACAGGCATAGGTTTTGGTTTTGGTGGAATCACTACGGGTTGAGGTTTGGGAGCGGGGGGAGGTGTAGTAATTTGTTTTAAATTAAGTGTTATTTTCTTCTCCTGCGTGGCAGGAGGCATAAAGGTGATCTCTTTAAAGTTTTTCATGAAAAGCAGTAAAATGAGTAAGTGTAACAATAATGAGAGCAATAATCCTTTCAGTGTTCTGATACTATGCTCCTCTGTATAGACCTAAGTGCCCTTAGTGTATAATCCACGTAATTATAACAACTAAACATAATAAAGGGTTAACAACATGGCATATGATAAAAGTATAGCAGCATTTGAAGAAGCATATAAGGTGATTCCTGGTGGTGTTGATTCACCGGTACGTGCATTTTCCGGTGTAGAAGGTACCCCTCCGTTCATTGAAAGAGGAGAGGGTGGACACCTTTTTGACATTGACGGTAATAAGTACATAGATTATGTTCAAAGTTGGGGACCACTGATCTTTGGTCACTGTGATGCAGAGATAGAAACATCTGTGATAGATGCCGTCAAAAGAGGACTTAGTTTTGGTGCACCTACAACAGTAGAAACAGAACTGGCAAATGAAATAGTAACACTGTTTGAAAGTATCGATAAAGTACGTTTTGTGAGTTCAGGTACTGAAGCTGTGATGTCTGCTATCCGTCTGGCACGTGGTGCTACAGGGAGAGATAAGATCTTGAAGTTCACAGGATGTTATCATGGTCATTCAGACTCCCTTTTGGTTCAGGCAGGTTCTGGTTTGGCTACTTTTGGAACACCTTCAAGTCCAGGTGTACCCGCAGATCTTACTCAGCATACTTTACTTGCAACATATAATGATATAGCATCTGTTATGGCATGTTTTGAAGAGGCACCTGAAGAGATCGCTTGTGTGATCATTGAACCTATTGCTGGAAATATGGGGCTGGTACCTGCAGATGAAGCATTTCTTGAAGAATTAAGATGTCTTTGTACCAATCATGGTGCATTATTGATCTTTGATGAAGTGATGAGTGGTTTCAGAGCTTCTCTTAAAGGTGCTCAAGGTATCTCTATGGTAAAACCGGACATGGTAACGCTTGGTAAGGTAATTGGTGCGGGTATGCCTGTAGGTGCCTTCGGTGCATCAGCAGAGATCATGGCTTTCCTCTCACCGGAAGGTCCAGTCTATCAGGCAGGAACACTTTCAGGAAATCCTGTAGCGATGGCAGCAGGTCTTACAAGTCTTCGAAAGCTCAAATCTAATCCCTCTCTTTATGTTTCTTTGGGTAATAAAGCCAAAAAGCTTATGGATGGCTTTAAAAAGGCAGCTCAGGCAGCTGATATTCCTTTAGTAACGGATGTGAGAGGAAGTATGTTTGGTTTCTTCTTTTCAGATAAACAAGTTAAAAACTTTGATGATGCCTTGAATAATGATTCAGATACTTTTGCAAAGTTCCATAAAGGGATGCTTGACCGTGGTATATACCTTGCCTGTTCTTCGTACGAGACAGGGTTTATTTGTGCAGAAACCACAGATGAAATGATCGAAGAGAGTATTAAAGCTGCCTATGAAGTCATGGCAGAGATCTAATTTCTAATCGGTTAAAATTTATTGTGTAGATAGTTAAATAAGGAATCAATAATGCAAAATAATAATGAAGAACCAAAATTAAAAAAAGTAGTGAATGCTGCTGACGGTCTAAGCCTTGGTATTTCTATGGTGGTGGCTGTACTTATCGGTGTGGGTATCGGAATAGGGTTGCAAAAGCTTACTGGAGCCTGGTGGACACTGTGGATAGGTGTTTTCATAGGTGTGGGTGCAGCGATACTTAATGTCTATAAAGCATATGATAAACAAAAAAGATCTTTAGATGAACTTGCAAAAGATCCAAGATATACATATAAAAAAGAACAACAAAAGAAATATGACGCTGAAGATGATGATGAGTAAATTGACGCTTCAAATGCTTAAAGCGCTTCTAATAGTTGATGTTGTCATCATATTAATTTCTATCATATTTTTTGATATCAAAACACTCTGGAATACCCAATTTGGCTTTATATCGGCATCTTTAGTGATGCTGGCGTCTATGAAGAGTTATAAACGTATGGTGGACGCCAGAGTAGAACTAGACCTAGTTACTATAGATGACTCTCGGGATGTCATAGACAAACTGGAAGACCCTTATGACCTTTATAGTGAAGAGGTGACAGAAGAAGATGATAAGTCTTTAGTAGATGTAGTAAAAGATGAACGTCAAAAAAGTAAAAAAAATTCTCGAACACTTAGTCAAACGATCAAAGATGCAAAAACAGCACTTTCACTTTATCGTATAGCAGCGTATATTGTTTTAATTTTAGGTTTTCTCTATTTGAATCGTCATGAATTGTTACAGGTACCTTCTTATGTATTGGCGCTTTCCATGCCTATGTTAGTTGTTGTGTTTGTTCTCCTGTCTAACAAAGAAAGCCAAACAGAAGATACGCTACAATAAGTCCAACTATAACTTAGGACTTATTGGATGTATAAACCATTACTTTTATCACTGACCCTTCTTACACTTACTGCCTGTGGCAATGAAGAACCAAAACCTTTGGTTTGCACCACGAAACCCATACAATCACCTTTTGAACTTAAGATCATTGATAAACCTATAGACTTTGGCCCCGAGCGTATTGCTATGACTAAATCGTATATCAAGTCTCATTATGGAATGGATGTTGAAAATATTGAAATAACGCCTAAGATCATTTTGCTGCATTGGACAGCTGAGATGAGTCTTGACAAATCATTTAAACGTTTAGAACCTCAGAAGTTATTGACTGACAGAAAAGACATTGCCAAAGCATCTTTGCTTAATGTCTCTTCGCAGTTTCTTGTTGCACGTGATGGAACTATCTACCGTCTTATGCCTGAAAACTGGATGGCACGGCATGTCATAGGACTTAACTATTCAAGTATAGGCATAGAAAATGTGGGAGGTAAAGGAAACAGTAAAGATGATCTTACCTTTGCACAAGTACAGGCGAACATTGTTCTGGTAGAATATTTAAAAGCAAAATATCCGAGTATCACATATTTGGTAGGGCACCATGAGTATAGACAAATGGAGAAAACATCTCTCTGGCTTGAAAAAGACAAAGGGTACAGAACAGTGAAAAATGATCCGGGTGATGCATTTATGGATAAAGTACACAGTAAGACTAAATATTTAGGACTTAAACGCGCTCCTAAAGGTAAATAATGAACTCTGCTTTCTCTACTTTAGACTGGGGTATCTTTGCTGCGTATTTTCTAGTATTAACCGTTACCTCGGTGCTTCTGTCTCGTGTAAAGGTTAAGAGTACACGTGACTATTTTGTTGGTGGGAATTCTGTTCCTATGTTTGCAGTAGCCATCTCCGTACTTGCCACTTCACAGTCAGCAGCTACTTTTCTTGGAGGTCCTGAATACTCTTATGGAAAAGATCTTACATTCATTGGCTTTTATATCTCAGCCTTTTTAGCCGTGATATTTGTAGCTAAAGTACTCATCCCGCGTTTTTATGCTATTAACGCAGTCACTGTGTATGAACTGCTTGAAAAACGTTATGGTGAGTCTGCCAAAAAACAGGCTGGGATCATGTTTCTCATCGGTCGTCTTTTTGCATCGGGAGCAAGACTCTACATAGGTGCCTTGGCCATTTCAATGATACTATTTTTAGACATCACACCTTCTCATGTTGCTATATCTATAGGTATTTTGATGCTGGGTGCATTGGCATATGCATATTTTGGTGGAGTGAAATCGGTTATTTTCTCAGATATTATTCAAGCTATTACCTATATAGGGGCAGGGATCGCCGTACTTGTGTATTTGTATTTTACGATAGACACAGATTTTAGCACGATCATTTCTACCCTACAAGAAGACAATAAATTACAACTGCTTGACTGGTCAATGTCAGGTGGATTTTCTGTTTGGGCTTTATTGGGTGGATGGTTACTTTTAAATATTGCAGCCTATGGTTTAGACCAGGATATGACACAAAGAGCGCTTACTTGTAAAAATGCAAAAGAAGCACAAAACTCTTTGATGCTGAGTATCTACCTTACTATTCCTGTAGCCATACTTTTTTTGATGATCGGTTTACTACTCTACCTTTTTTACCAACATCCAGAACTCTCAGGTCTGAGTACAGAAGTGGTACAGAAATTTGAAGGTGAAAAGATAACGATATTTATGTACTATATTTTGCATGAGATGCCAGAAGGTATGAGAGGACTTGTCACCGTAGGAGCTGTAGCGGCTGCCTTGTCCAGTTCTAACTCTGTACTTGGTGCTATGTCATCAGTGGCGATTGAAGACCTTTATAAGCCTTGGAAGCAGAAAAGATCTGATGCGGATGAAATGCACTTTGTTAAAGCAGGGCGTAATGCTGTTCTCTTTTTCGCTGTAGCACTCTCACTTATGGCTATGCTCTCATTCTACTGGCAGCGTTACACTGAACTGCCACTGCTTAGCTTTGCCCTTGGTGTGATGGCATTTGCCTATACAGGACTGCTTGGCGTGTTTGGAGCAGCTATATTTACAAAACGTGGGAATGCTATGACTGTGCCCCTTGCTTTAGTAGGTGGGTTTATGACTGTATTGTTACTTCAGCCTTATGTTTTAGGGGCAGTATTTGACTTCAATCTGGGGTTTGCCTGGCAGATACTTGGTGGGACTGTAGTGGCGTTTGGGGTGATGATGAGTGGGAAGAGTAAGGATACATATCATTCTTAGTCTTGTACCTACTTAAGTATAGTTATGTATAATCATTCATATAATTATATGAATAAAGGAGTGACTATGCAAAAGATAAGAAGTACATTTACTGTATCAGACTTTATCATTGATGAGTTAAATGAAGTCTCAGAAGAATTACATGAGAAGAAAAGTCATATCGTTGAAAATGCACTTGCAATGTATTTTGATTATTTAGATGCAAAAATAGCAGATAAAAGAATTGATGATATAAAAAGTGGAAAAGAGAAGGTAATACCTGCTGAAGAAGTTTTTAAAGAGCTTGGACTTTAATGTACTCACTGGTTTTTTTAACATCTGCGAAGAAAGAGTTTAAAAAGCTTGACTCTGTAGTTCAGAAGCGAATTAAAAAGAAACTCATACTATTAGTTGAAAACCCGGATGTACTTAAAAATAACATTAAGCCTTTAAAAGGTGGACATGAAGGTAAGTTTAGACTTAGAGTCAATCAGTATAGAGTTGTTTTTCAAATAAAAGATGACGAGTTGATTATTACTATTATACGTGTAGGGCATCGTAAAGAGATTTATGAATAAGTAAAAAATACCTAAAATATTTTAATTCTATTAACATACACTTTCCATGATCTCAAACCAGTCTCTGTCGAATATTTTTCTAATGTAGGACTCATGGTGGGGTATATGACATTTTGAACAGTCTTGATGGATGGCATCGTCACCAATGAACTCTCCTCCCTCTTTTGAGTTTATATTGCAAACTGAAAAGAGCATTTTATCTCCCCTCATGCTAAATCCTTTATCTCTAAATTTAAAATTGGGACAGGCACAAAGGTAGCAGTTAAGTTCCGGTATATCATGGCATTTTTTATTTTCTTTATAGAGAGGGCAAAAGTCTGGTTCATTTTTTACCATATTATCAAACCTAAAGTAGGTGATGACTTCATCCACACTCAAGCGGGTAAGTTTATCCATAATAGCTTTATGCTTTTCGCCATGAGAGTAAAACCATTCAGAGTATGACATTTGTATTCCTTATCTGCATGAAGAACTGTATTGTAACGTATATCAATGCTATGTCAAGCATCTTTGAGATAGAAGAGGGTAAACTTATAGGATAGAACCCCTAAAATAGAGGATGGAAAGCGTTATGCAAAAAGAACACTACATCGGCATTATGTCAGGTACCTCACTTGATGGTGTAGATGTTGTGCTCTGCGAGATAGATGCTACAACATGTAGACTTGTCTCTTCACTTGAATACCCTATACCTCTAGAATTAAGATCAGACATCTTGACAATGATCGAGGGGAAAAACAGATTGGAAGAAGTGGGGCAGTTAGACCACCGTTTAGGTTTGTTATTCACTCAGGCTGTGGGTGCATTGTTGATACGTGAAAGTATTGATCCTTCAAGTGTGACAGCCATAGGTTCACATGGTCAGACACTTTGGCATGTACCTACGGGAAAGTTTCCATTTTCTATGCAATTGGGAGACCCTAACATTCTGACTGCGAAGACAAGCATACCTGTTGTGGCTGACTTTAGACGTAAAGATATTGCTCTTGGTGGTCAGGGCGCCCCTTTCGCCCCTGCTTTTCATGAATTTATATTTAATAATATCAATAATGCTGTCTCTATTGTAAATATTGGTGGTATGGCAAACATTACTGTTTTGGATAACAAACTTATAGGATATGATACAGGCTGTGGAAATGTACTACTTGATATGTGGATAGCAGAGCATCAAGGTACATCTTATGATCAAGACGGCGTGTGGGCAAAGAGTGGTACTGTGGATTATGTACTTTTAGATAACATGATGTCTGATAGTTATTTTGAACAGGCATACCCTAAAAGTACTGGCAGAGAGAAATTTAACAAAGCATGGTTGCAAAGATACCTTAGTGGAATAACACATAATCCTGAAGATGTTCAACGCACACTGCTCGAACTTACAGCACTAAGTATTTCCAATGAAGTACTGCGTTTTAACAGAGATATTGTCATGTTATGTGGTGGTGGATCTAAAAACAGTTTCTTAGTTGAGCGTATCAAAGTACTTACTCCTAATGTAGAAGTAGCTATAGCTGAAAACTCAGATGAGATAGAGGCTATGACCTTTGCCTGGCTTGCATACAAACGCATACATAAAGAGAAAGTCAATTTAAAAGATGTCACTGGCGCTAGGGATAATGCAATATTGGGTGGGATATATGAGTAAATTAGATGAGATATTTTTTGATTAATAAAAGGAACAAATAATGAAAGCAATGATACTTGCGGCAGGTCTCGGTACACGTATGAAGCCACTTACAGATACAACACCTAAACCTTTATTGAAAGTAGGAGGGATACCTCTTATATTATGGCACATTGAACGCCTGGCGCATGATGACTTTAAAGATCTTGTTATTAACATTGCACACTTGGGTTATCAGATACCTGAAGCATTGGGAGATGGTTCAGGATGGGGAGTGAACATTACCTACTCTGACGAACAAGAAGAGGGGGCACTTGAGAGTGCTGGAGGTATAGTAAAAGCTTTACCGATTCTTGGAGATGAAACATTTTTAGTCTTAAATGGAGACATTTTTACAGACTATGATTTTCAATACCACAGAAAACTTGCAGATGGTATTTTAGCCCATTTAATCCTTGTGCCTAACCCAGAACACAACCCCGAAGGAGATTTTGCTTTAGATGGTCAAAGAGTGGTAGATAACAAACAATATACATTTTCTGGTATAGGCTACTACTCTCCAAAACTTTTTGAAGGTATATCCTATGGTAAATCCGCTTTAGCTCCTTTGCTTAGAGCGGCAATGAAAGAGGGAAAGGTAACGGGTGAACTCTACGAAGGCGAATGGTTGGACATAGGAACACCTGAAAGGCTTGAGCTTTTGAATGCACAGTTACTCAATAGCTATTAATAACTTTAGGGCTTAAAGAAAATGAAGATTTTTAAAGAAATTTACGGAGTAGGAATACTTTTTTTCTACTATATGAAGTATATTATCCTTATAGGATGGCCTCTACTTTTCTACGGTCTTGAATATAAACCTAACATTATTATGGATCTTTTATGGGTGTTTTGTTTAGCACTGATGATTAAAGACCTGATACATAAGTTTATTTTTAAAAGACGTTATTGTGATATTAATTCAGATTGTAATACCAAAAACGAAAAAAAATAATAAAATAACTTTTACGTTCTATTGGCCATGTAATGCTTTCAGATATTTTGCCACCCCGTCCTCATCATTAGAATGAGGTAACACAACGTCTGCTACTGCTTTCACTTCATCCAAAGCATTAGATACAGCCACAGAAGTTCCTGCAAGTTTAAACATACCTATATCATTGACAGAATCTCCAAATACCGTAATATCTGATGGCTCACGTTTCAGATATTCCATGACTTTATTCAGTGCATGGGCTTTATCTCCTTCAGGGTGAAGAAGGGTAAGGAAGTATCCGCCTCCGTATTTTTCGGGTGAAAGTTTTGCTTCTATGGTCTTGCCAAATATTTTAACTATTTCTTCGTAGAGTGGACGTAGTTGCGTTTCGTAGCCAAAGTAGACTATCTTTAGGTTTTGTTCCATCGTACGATTGTCAGGATTGAACTGCATACGTGGGTCATCTTTGTAGCCTTTAAGTACATTTTTTTGGTAATCGTTTAATTTTCTTGGGTAGAGGAAGGCTTCATTGAGTTCCTTATCTTTAACACCTATAACGAATGGATCTATGTCAAATTGAAGTCCAACATCTACGATGGCATCACCTATCTCTTTTCCTATGGTCTTAAGCGTGATCACTTTACGTTCAGGTGTGATGATGATGGCACCATCAAGGAGTATCATTGGTGCATTTATCTGTAGTTTTTTAAGGAGTTCCTGAGATTTTTGGAAGCTTCGTGCTGTGGCTACAGACATGATGGTGTCTTTGGCTTTCTCATTCCAAACATTAGCAGAAAAATCGCTGATGCTAAGATCTGAACGTAAAAAGGTATGGTCTAGGTCAGTAATGTAGATAGGCTTCATAAAGTTATGTACGTCTTTTATCAGACTTTCGCCGATCTTTGTTTATAATATTACTTTTGGTATCCATCAAAGGGAATGCTGTGTCTCCCAAATCTATTCTACGGTCGTAATGTGTGCGCAATTTAAAATCGTTTATATTTTTATTATTTTGTACCGCAACTAAACGCTGCATGGTTCTAAGGTCAATATCTGTTAATTGTAAAGCTGTATCCACCCAGATCTTTGTGATATCCATAAGCTCATCATAAGATACGGGTTTATATCGCTGTTGTACTTTTTGAATTGCCTGCATGCCATTAAAATGACGACTATGTTTTTTCATAAATTGTTTGGTTTTTTCCACACCTGTACCGTCTTTGACTAAGTGATTAACAATGTTTAGCTCATGTAACTCTGCAGCACTATATATTTTACCACTTGTAATGAGGTCTTCAGCAGTTTGTATGCCATGCATTCTTGCTAAAAAACTATAAGCTCCCATACCTGGAAAAAGGTTAAAACGAATTTC
>QMKT01000004.1 GCA_003646505.1 Campylobacterota bacterium | reverse complement strand
TGGGTTCTACTGATTTTTCAGCGTTGGGTGAATTGACAGCATCTTTACTGGAAAAGAAAAAACCAAAAATTGTTTTACTCTTTACCGATGGTGGAGATGAAGAAGCCATAGCAGGATTTTCAGAAATACTTAAAGCCAATGAGATAGACCTATATGTGGTACTTGTAGGTACAGATAAAGGTGCACCAGTCATCGATGAAAATGGAAAACCGTTTACACAAAAAGACGGTACCATAGCCATTTCACAGAGAAATGATGCTTTAGGTGAAGTAGCCAAAGAAAATGGTGGTGCTTATGTGGTAGCGGGAAATGGAGATGCAGATATTAAACAACTGGTCTCAGTCATTCGAGGTAAATACAAAAACCAACAGCAAGGGGAAGTGACAGTGAAAGAACGTGTAGAGTTTTTCTATTATCCTTTAGGACTTGGATTGTTATTTTTACTGATATCGTTTGGTTCATTGCCGAGAAGGAGAGAGATATGAAAAAGGCTTTGGTAGTGGCAGACCCCCGTGTCTGCCCAATGGTCAACACAGGGGTTGACCACTACAAGATCAAATGGTTACAAATATTTTTTATTTATTTCATATTTTTTTGTACTCAATCTTCAGCTGGATTGACAGATTTTAAAACCATAGAAGAAGCCAATCAGGCTTATAAAGCAAAAGAGTATGCTAAAAGTGCAACATTGCTCAACAGTTTAGAGGCAAAGAGTCCTCAAAAACAGTATGACATAGGAAATGCACTCTATAAAGATAAAAAATATGATGAAGCACTGGAAGCATATGAAAAAGCGGAAGGTGTCGACGAGAGCCAAAGGTTACATAACATCGGGAACAGTCAGTTTCAAAAACAAGAGCTCAATAAAGCCATAGCGTCTTATGAAAAAGCGTTAAAGATCAAAGAAGACGAAGATACAAAATTTAACCTAGAATTGGCAAAAAGACAGAAGAAAAAAGAAGAAGAGAAAAAGAAACAAGATCAGAAAGATCAAGATAAAAAAGATAAAAAGAAAGATAAAAAGAAAGACGACAAAAAAGATCAGGATCAAAAAGATAAGAAAGATCAAGACGAAAAGAAAAAACAAGATCAAAAAAAGAAAGACCAAAAAGACAAAGAGGACCAAAAGAAAAAAGACGAGAAGAACAAAAAGGGCGAAAAAGATAAAAAAGATGCAAAAAAAGAGAAAGACAAAAAGTCTAAAGATGAAAAGGGCGACAAAGATTCCTCTAAGCCTCAAGAACAAAAGAAACAAAGTAAAGAAGATAAGTTGAAAGAACAAGAGCTAAAACGTCTTATGAAAAAGATGCAAAAAGGCAAGACACCTACGATGATGTATCAGATGGGTGAAAGTAAAAAAGGTCAAAGGAGTGAAGATGCGAAACCTTGGTAGTAGAAGTGTGCATAAATTTTTATTTATTATTTTGAGTATGTTGTTAACTTTTTCGTATGGAGCAAGTGTAAGAGCCATGGTCAATACAGTGGAAGTGGTTAAAGGCAATCCTGTACAGTTACGTTTGAAAGCGACAGGCGGGTCAGCTACTTTCCCTAAGATACTCATGGTAGCAGATGCTCCTGTTGTAGGAAGATCTACAAGCAGCAGCCAAAACTATACTATGATGAATGGCACTTTTAAAAGTGAAAAGATAACCACACAGTTGATACAGTTTGTACCAGAACAAGATATGACCATACCTTCCTATACCGTGACTATCGGCGGGGCAGAGTATAAAACAGATCCTATAGGTATAAAAGTGGTGAAATCTTCTGCCCCAACAGCACAGAAAAACTCTTTGTTTTCTCTACAAATGAAAGCGAATAAAACAAAAGTGATGATGGGCGAGTCTTTTATGGTGACAGTCTATTTTTCATTGAAAAATGGTGTAAGACTTTCACAGGAGGTGCAGTATACCAAACCTACATTCCCAGGCTTTACCGCTGTGGATGTGGGTGAGAAAAATGCCTATATGAAAGGTAATTATCAAGTACAGGAAGTACGATATATACTCACAGCACAAAAAGAAGGAAACATTACAATTACTCCTGCTCGGGCAAAAGTAGGGGTTCCAGATCGTAGTAGAAGAGATATTTTTGGGATGACCTTTGGTACAAAATGGCATCAAACGGCATCAAATTCTCTTGATATAGAAGTTCTACCTCAAGCCCAAGAGAGTGATCTTGTTGGTATATTTACAGTCAATACAACCATAGATACCCAAGAGGTAAAATCAAATAAACCAGTGAATCTTACCATCAAAATAGAAGGTAAGGGAAATCTGGAAAATTTTGAATTTCCAAAATATGAAATAGATGGTGTGACAGTCTATAGTGATGAAGCCAAAGTGGACACCAATATTATCGATGGAGCGCTGCATAGTATTTACAGTAAAACTTTTGCATTTATTTCAGACACAGATTTTACTATTCCTGCTAAAAGTTTTTCTATGTTGACACTTGAAGATAAAACGATAAAATCACTTGATGTAAAGCGTTATGATATTAAGATCAAAGCATCAAAAAGTACAGCTGTTTCAGCGCATACCGAAAATACAAAAGGCATAGTGCAAACCAAAATGCCTCAGCCTGTACAGACGAAAGAAGTCATCGTTGAAAAAGAAGTAGAGGTGAAGTCTGTATCATGGTGGATGTTGGCTTTGGCTTTTATCTCAGGTATGATAGTGATGTATTTGTTAGGCTTTCTGCCAAAATTTAAGTCAGTTGGAAAAAATCCATACAAAGAATCAGAGGCACTGAAAATACTCTATGCACATATGAGTGAAGATACGGCTGTTGAAGAGATGGTACGAAAACTATATGCCCGTAAAAATGGTGACAAATCTGTACAAATAGATAAAAAAGTACTTAAAGATATGGTGGAGCGTTTTAGATAGTCTTGCTACAATATCTCTATGATTTATTATATATATGCAGAGAAAGAAGCAGAATTTGTTGAAACAGTTAAAAGGCATTTAGAAGGGAAAGAGATAGACTATCTCTCTTTTGATGCTTTAGATGCTTTTGATATCTCATCAGCCTCTCATCTTATGGTGACAGGATGTGTGGATGAGATCAAACTTCTACTTGAGATCGCATATAAAAATGCACTTCCCATAGGTATCATTCCTACATCTAAACAAAAAGAACTTATACGTACTTTTGCGTTACCATCAAAACTTGAAGATGCCATAGATTTGGCACTTACTGCAACAGATAAAAAACTAGATTTACTTTACGCTAATGGTACGATAGTGCTGCAAGAAGTGGTTGTAGGCGATGCACCTCCCTTAGACCTTTTTGATTCTACACTCAAAGGTAAAACATATTTTGACCGTATCAAAATGTTTTGGCATACCATCAAGAAAGTCAAAAATCTCAAACATACACAAATGAAAATAACCGATGCAAAAGAAAATGAGATAAAACTCTCCGCTGTAGGTATTGTCGGTATAGAATACAATAATGCAACGTTTGCAGCAAAACTCATCTCTTCTCAATTGAGTGCCAGTGATGGAAAACTCTCTATAGTTATTCTTTCTCCTACTTCTATACTTCAATATATGGGATATTTATTTAAATCTCTGGTTTCACATTTGACACCAGAGACATTGCCTAGTTCTGTGGGCTATGTACGAAGTTCCAAGCTAACTATAGAAAGTAAAGCACCACTTGATGTTTTGGTAGACTCCACAATAAAACTGCAAACACCTTTAGAATTATCAGTGAAAAAAGAAGCTTTGGCATTAAGTGTTGGTGAGGTATTTTGGGAAAAACAAAAAGTAGATAATAATGGAAAAGACAGTATCAAAGTAGATCATCTTCCCTCTGATGAAGCGAGTACAAACTACTTAAGTAATGCCATACCTCTTTTTTCGCATGCTAGTCAAGAACAATATGCGTCGTTATTTAAGAATCTTAGAGAAGAGAGTAAAGTAAACCAGAACTTTATGATACTACTCATACTTGCAACGATGATAGCTACTTTTGGACTTTTTATAAATTCTTCTTCTGTCATCATAGGAGCTATGCTTTTAGCACCACTCATGCAGCCTATAGTAAGTCTTAGTATGGGTGTATTACGGCAAGATACCTCTTTAGAGATAAATGGTGGAAAAACCATAGCCATAGGTGTCTTTGCTGTACTTGCTACGGCTGCTATCATCGCACTTTTTACCCCCATAGAAAGACTTACTTCTGAAATGGCAGGACGATTAAGTCCTACCATACTTGATCTCTTTGTTGCCATCGTCTCTGGTGCAGCAGCTGCCTATGCAAAAAGCAATGAAAAGATACTTGGAAGTTTGGCAGGTGTAGCCATTGCTGTGGCATTGGTTCCTCCTATTGCTGTAGCAGGTATAGGTTTGGGATGGGCAGATTGGCATATGTTCTCTACCGCATTTTTGCTCTTTATCACTAACTTGGTAGGCATTGTACTTGCTGCAGCATTTGTATTTGTTCTTTTAGGTTTTTCTCCTTTACATATAGCAAGAAAAGGTATATTAACATGGATGGCTATTGTAGCTGTTGTTGCCATACCTCTTTACAGTTCTTTTGGAAAAATGAAAGAAGATATAGCCATACAGAAAACCCTTTCAAACTTAGCCTTTAATGTAGGTACACATGATGTGAAGTTAACACATATAGAACTGTTGCATCGTGCATATATGGATGAAGTAAGATGTGAAGTAATCGCAACAGGTATTTTGACTAAGGAAGAAAAACGATTACTTAAAGAAGCTATACTTAAAAGCATAGGTAAAGAGGTTGAAGTGATAGTAACGTTTAGATATAGATTGTAGTCTTATAATATATCATGTAAAGTATTGGCATCTGTCATCCATTTATTGAGTGCATGCCATTCGTCATTTTCTACCAGCTTTTCACACTTTTTAAGTTCTGATTGAAGGGTGTGGATCGCTTCAAGAACATTGAATTTATTCTGTCTGAATATATCTTCCCACATATTAGGTGAAGATTTGGCGATACGACTCATATCTCTAAATCCTCCACCCGCAAGATCAATGATGCTCTCTGAAGCCTCTTGTTTCATCACAGAATTTGCAAGTGCATAAGAGAGTGCATGAGGCATATGGGAGATGAAAGCAGCATGTCTATCATGCTCTTTTGCTCCCATGCATACGATGTTCATTCCGATAGCAGAAAAAAGTTCTTTGGAAACTTTATCTTGATATTCTCCACTTTTCTGCATGTCACAAAGTACAACGACTTTATCAGAGTAGAGATTTTCAAGAGCAGCAGTAGGACCAAATTTTTCTGTACCTGTCATAGGGTGGGCAGTCACAAAATTATGTCGAATATTTGAGGGGATGGATAGAGAGATCTTCTCTTTTGTACTTCCCAGGTCAATGACTGTACATTTTGGATCTAAAGAACCCAATTGTTTCACTATAGTGATGATACCATCCACAGGGATACTTAGAAAAATAATATCGCAGCTTTTGAGTGTTTCAAGAGAATAGGTGATCTCATCTACTAGACCCAGTTTAAGTGCTTGTGTACAATGCAGTTCATTATGATCTAAACCGATAAAGTAATAGTCTTCAGGAAGCTTTTTAAGTGCCAGACTCAAAGAGCCTCCCATAAGCCCCAGACCGACGATTCCGACTTTCACATGTGTCATACGTACACCACCCTTATTTTTACAAAAGTATAGCATTATTTTTTGTTTATTATGAGGTTCTTATTGAAAAAAAGATAAAATATTAGCAAATTATTCGAAGGTCTCCCATATGATAAAAAAGACAGCACTATTTACAATACTCTTTTCCTGGATGATGATAAGTTCATTGTTGTCAGCACAAAAAATCACACAAATCAAATTTGTAGGACTTGCGCACCTTTCGCCTACTGTTGCAAAAGAGATCGCTGGCATTCGTGTGGGTGAGCAGATGGACAGTGGAAAGATCAATGACTCTATTAAAAACTTTTTTTCACAAGGATACTTTAAAGATGTGTGGGTTGACAAACAAGGTAGTGTACTGATCTATCATTTTGAAGAAAAGGTAGCGATTGCAAATATCGATATCAAAGGATATGGATCAGGAGATGACGGTAAAAAACTTTTAGAAGGTATTGGACTTAAAAAAGGTGACCTTTATGACGAAAGACGTGTTAAAAAAGCGAAAAAAACACTTATATCCAAACTGGAAAGCCAAGGATTTTATGACACGGTCATAGAAGTGAGTAAAACACCTGTTGGTGAGAGCAGTATCTCTATTGTCTTTGATGTCAATAAAGGTGAAAAGATCATTATCAAAAAAATGAATTTTGTTGGTGCTTCTGAAATGGAGAAAAGTGATCTTGAAAGAGAACTTGCCAATAAAGAGGAAGATGTACTGGGATGGATGCCTTGGAGAAATAATGGTGAAGCATCTGTGAGCCAACTTGAATATGATGCCCACAGGGTTAAAGATGTATTTATGCAAAATGGGTATTTGGATGCTTATGTAAGTAAGCCGTTAATGCGTGTTGATTTTGGTTCATATAATGCAGAAGTCGACTATCAGGTTACAGAAGGAGTTCAGTACCGCGTAGGAACTGTAGGCGTTACACAAGCTATAAAAGGTCTCAATACAGAAGATTTGATAGCAGATCTCATATTATCATCAGGTAAGATCTTCAATGTAAAACGTATGCGTAAAGATATAGTAAACTTGGAAGAAAAAGTGGGTAACTTCGGATATGCCTTTGTAAAAGTTTCACCTCAGATGCATAAAGATCCCGAACAGAAGATCATTAATTTACAATATATTGTAGATCCAGGAGAAGTTGTAACCATCAATGATGTTGTGATCTCGGGTAATGACACCACAAAAGACAGAGTTATTCGTCGTTATATTTATCTTGCGCCTGGGGATAAATTTAATGCAACGGATCTTAAAGATTCAAAATCTTCATTAGGTAGAACCGGTTTTTTTGAATCTATTGATATCCAGAGTGAAAGGTTATCTGACAATAAGATCAATCTTCTTGTGAAAGTGAGAGAGACTTCTACGGGTACCATTTCTGCGGGTGGTGGATATGGGTCTTATGAAGGGTTAATGGTCAATGCTTCTATCTCAGACAGAAATTTATTTGGTTCGGGGATCAATACCACTTTAGGTTTTGAAATTTCAAAAATTTCCACAAATGCCAACCTCTCTTTTGTCAATCCAAAAATATGGGACAGTATGTACAGTTTTGGAGTGAGCTTTTATAAGAGAGATTATGAATATGTAGATTATACTGAAGATTCAGTAGGTGCTTCCGTCACAGTGGGAAGAGAATTTTGGAGATATTTTCATGGATCAGTAGGGATTGGCTATGTAGATAATCAGTCAACGATCAATGATGCACTGACTACCCCTGTAGAGGGTCTGTTATATAATGATCAATATTCAAAAACATCTATTTTTGCCTCTGTAAACTTTGATAATACAGATGATTTCTATATACCAAGAAGAGGTATGAAAGCCATTGTAACCTTTGATTATGGACAATTGGACGGCGACCTCGATGAAGTTGAAGCAAACTTTTTTAATGGTTACGCAGACCCTTTTAAAACAAGTGCAAAAGTAGGGTTCTACTATGGGTTGGAAGATTGGATCGATTATGATCTTGTTTTACGTGTTAAGGGACGTGCAACTTATATAAGCAGAGATGAAAATGATAAGTTGCCAACTGCAGAAAAACTCTTTATGGGTGGTATCGGTTCGGTGAGAGGATATGACCCTTATTCACTTTCACCTTATGTTGTAGACAAAGATACTGGATATCGAAATCTTGTGGCTGGTACGCAACGTGCCTCAGGAAGTTTGGAAGCGAGTATTCCTCTCTCAGAAGCAGCTAAAATGCGATTGGCATTTTTCTATGATTATGGGTATGTTGGCTTAGATAGTAAGCTATTTAAAGGGGATGACGTTGAAAATGATATCAGTAGATCTTCAACGGGCGTGGTTTTAGAATGGCAATCAGCATTTGGTCTAATAAACCTTGTCTTTGCCTACCCTATAGATGAGGAAGATGGTGACAGAACAGCGAGCTTTGAATTCTCTATGGGATCAAAATTCTAATCTACCTTTGAACCTCGAACTTGTTCGAGGCAACAAATCATAGAAATTAAAATCTTCTTCCTTAAACAAGTTTGAGGTTCCTATACTTTCAAATCCTTATTTCTGGGCACTTCATTTTCATCTTTAATAATAATAGCAAACGGTATAGGTTTTTCCAAAGATCTTATCTTCTCTTTTGCCAGATATAGCGGTTTATCAGATAGTATAATAAGGGTTTTGTTGCTATAGGTAAATTCAATGGTAGCAGAGTTGGAAGCCTCGTGTATAAATACCGTCAGTGTATAGATGAAACTGAGCCATAAGAGTGTTTGTTTCTCCGGTAAAAGGGGTTTAAAGCTTTGAAAAAGCGGTTTATGCAACAACTCTTTTCCATGCATACGTAAAAGTAAGGCAATGAGAAGACTCTGCTCATGCGTAAAACCATAATTCAGCTCCTGCATGGCAATATAGAATGCATGCTGATGTGATCTGTATATGGTCAATGTTTTTCCTATATTTGAGAGCTTCAATGCCCAACGTAGTTCATCTTTATACTGTTGCTGGTCTCGTATATCACTTTGCATTTGTTCATACAGTTTAGAAGCAAGCCTAAGCTTACTTTTCTCTTTTTTTTCAATATCTAGCAGAGGGTTGAATCTATCTAATATGGATAGGATACTGGGATTTATAGTGGTTGGAAATTTTAAATTCTCATCTCTTAGGAGTTGTTCTAAAAATACACCTTCTCTCACCCCGACCGAACTTGAGATCACATTTTTTGCACCAATATGGGAGAGTATCATAGTAAAAATGAGTGTACCTCCCCGTATGGTGTCATAACGATTTTTCTTGAGTTCAAATTGTTTGAGATTTTTGGCACTTGAAAGTGGAATATCTTGAAGATAGTCTGTATGTTCTTTAATATTATAGGAAAAAGCATGCAGTTTGTCTAAAGGGTGCTTAGAGCGCTTCATGATCCCCTTACTCAGTGTTCTGGCAGTGCCTCCTATTCCTATGGCTAAGGCGTGCCTGAAATGTTCAGGAAGCTTTTCCAGCTCCTCTTTTATATAGGCTTTTGCTTGTTTATTACTCTCTTTGAGAGACAGTTCTTTATCAAAAAAGAGTTCTTTAAGTCTAACTGTACCCAGGTTGAGTGAATAAGTGTCTACGATATGATTATTTTGAATGAGAGCCATATCTGAAGAACCACCCCCTATATCAATAGTAATACCATTATGCAGAGGCAGTAGATTGTTAGCAGCAATGGCACCATATTTTGCTTCTTTTTTACCATCTATGATACGAATAGATAGTCCAAGTTCTTTTTTGACCCACTGAACAAACTCTTTGCCGTTTGGTGCATCTCTAAGTGCTGATGTTGCGATACAGAGTGTTTTATTGACTTGATACTTTTCTATGGTATGAACGAAGGATTTTAGGGTGAGAAAAGCACGTTTGATAGCAATAGGCTGGAGATAACCTTCTTTTTCATACGCACTTTCTCCGATACGCACTTTTGATTTTTGTTCGCAGATAAGATGGAAGCCGTAACGACTTGTTTTTTCAAAAATAACAAGTCTGGCTGAATTTGAACCGATATCAATGATAGCAGTTCGTTTTGCCATAGTTTAACTACTCTTCTTCTTGCAGTTTATCATATTTGAATTTTAATTCTTCAACATTCTCAACATTGTCAGGGTCTGGAATAATACAGTCAACAGGACATACAGCAATACATTGAGGTTCATCAAAATGACCTACACACTCTGTGCATCTGTCTGCATCGATTAAATAGACAGGGTCGTTTTCTTCAATGGCCTCATTGGGGCACTCTTCTCTACATGCATCACATGCTATACACTCGTCTGTTATTACTAATGCCATATTTTCCTCTGTATTAGGGTTCTTTGAATATTAGAAGAACCTTTATTATTTATAGGAGTTATAACCCAAGAATGCTTATGATTTATTTAAATATAGGTATAAATTTTTTATATGGTCATTTTATGAGAAAGAGGGGCTTAAATACCCCCTTTTTAAGAGGAGTAGTTAAGAGATCTTTTTAGGAAAACAAAATCTATATCCACGTCTTCTGACAGTTTCGATGGTAGTGATATCTAATGGTTTGTCCATCTTTTGACGTATTTGGTTAATCGCAACTTCAATCACATTAGGTGTGACAAGTTCCGGCTCTTCCCAAATGGCATCAAGGAGTTGTTCTTTGGAAACAATTTGGTCCTTGTGCATAGCAAGGTGTGTCAGTACCTCAAATGGTTTACCTTTGAGCTCTATCTCTTCATCCTGATAAATGATCTTTTCTTCTTCAGGATTGATGATAAGGTCTTCTATCTCAATAATATTAGAAATACCAAAACGCAGTTTTGCTTCAATGCGTACCAGTAAGATATCATAATCAAGAGGCTTTCTAATAAAATCATCCGCACCTGATTTGAGTGCTTCTATCTCGCTCTCTTTATCTGGACGCTCAGAAAAGACAATCACAGATGTTTTATAAGCATCTGTTTTAATGGTCGAGATAAGATCAATATGACTTTTGTTGTCCGGTGGCCATGAAAGCAGTACCAGGTCATAGTTTCTTATATCAAGATAATATTTTGCATCACCGAGATTTTCAGCTATATCAGCCTGATAATTTTCTTCAGTCAGCGTATTTGAAAGTGCTTTACCCAGTTCTACATCATCTTCAATAATTAATATTCTCATAAGTGACCCTTTTAATTTAAAGTTAAGAATTTCTTAATTATAGCATAAAATAAGGGTTTATGAAAGTTTTTTTTAAGTTTAGGGTCAGGGGAGGTGTGCTTTAGAATTTCCAGCGATGGCTAAGTGCAACATTACATTCAGGAAGGATGTCCGGTTTTGAGATTTTAAGGGAAAGGGTTTTGAGTTGAGGGTAGGCTGTATAAAGCACATCCTTAACGCCAAGAAGAGCGTTTTCTAAAAGTGTATAACGCTTATCTCTAAGTTCATTTTGTATCAGAACTACCACATCTGCATAATCTATAAAGGCATCATCACTATAGTCATAAGAAGCGCTAAGGTCTACGATGATAGATTGTGGTCTGTCACGTTCAAAATCCAGTAATCCAATGATAACATCAAAAGTCAGCGCTTCTATGTGTATGGTCATGGCTTAAACTTTACCCTCTTCCTTGTTGAACAATCTAACAATGTTGGGGATGTGTTTATAGAAGATAATAAAAGCGATGATCCAGATAGGTGCATGTGAACCAATACCCGGGACTTCAGGGTAGAGAACATAAGAAGCAATGATAAATGCCACAAGTCCTATGAGTGAAGAGATAGAAGAGATCTTTAAACCTTTTGCCGCACCTAACCAAACAACTATGGCGATGAGTGCAGGGATGGGCATCATGACAAGCAATACACCAAAACCTGTGGCAACACCTTTCCCACCTTCAAAAAATAAAAATGCAGAAAAACAGTGTCCTGCTACAGCAAGGACTGCGATGGTCCACAGTACACCTTCCGGGGCACCCAGTACTTGTGCTACAAGTATGACAACGACACCTTTAATAGCATCAAGAAAGAGCGTAATGGCGCCTAGTTTTTTTGCGAGTTTCGGGTCTTTTTCTTTTACTACACGAAGCACATTGGTTGCACCAATATTGCCAGAACCTTCTTCTTTGATATCAACACCGGCAAATTTTTTAGCCAGTAAGTAGCCAAATGGGATACCTGCTATAAGGTACGCTGCGAGATAAAGTATGATGTTTTGGTTAAATAAATCCATAGGGTTTCCATCGTTTTAGATTAGACAAAGTCTTGTTAGGTGCAATTTTAACCGAATTTTGCTAAAATAGCCACAAATAATAGTTCGATTGTAGTATGGCTTTGCCAAGCTTCAAGAAGAAAGGTATGAATGATTGATTATAAAGCTGAGATAAACAGGCTTAAACAAGAGCTTGACGTAACAGTAGTTGCACATTATTATCAGCGTGATGAAGTATTTGAAATGGCTGATATCATTGGTGACAGTCTTGAGTTGGCACGTAGATGTCAGGCCGATACAAATCCTTGGGTCGTTTTTTGCGGTGTTGGGTTTATGGGACAGAGTGTGAAAGTGATCGCACCCGAAAAGCGTGTACTTATGCCAAAGATAGCCTGTTGTGCTATGGCACGTATGATGGATGGTTCGTACTTTGATGACTCCGTACAGTATATGGTGGACAGAGGTATAGCCAAAGATGATATTTTACCCATCACTTATATTAACTCAGATGCATCAGTTAAGGCAAAAGTCGGTGAAATGGGAGGATTGGTATGTACTTCTTCTAATGCTTTTAAGATCATTGAAAAAGGTTTAGAGAGTGGTAAAAAGATCCTTTTTGTGCCTGACCGTTGTTTAGGACAGAACTTTGCCATACAGATGGGACTGAGATCTTGTGTGATCGGTGTAGAAGTTGATGGGAAAGAGTGTGACCCCAAAGAAGCAGATATTATCTGTTTTAACGGGTTTTGTTCTGTACACCAACTCTTCACTGTGGATGACATAGAATTTTACCGTAATAAATTTCCAGACATTAAAATCGCGGTACATCCAGAGTGTGACCCTACCGTGGTACTTGCAGCAGATTTCTCTGGATCTACGTCACAGCTCATTAAGTATGTGAACGATCTTGATCCTGAACAAAAAGTGGCTATAGGCACAGAATATAACCTGGTTAACAGAATGAGGCAGGGGAATACCTATGTACTTTCATCCACCAAACCGGAATGTCCTACGATGAATGAAACGACTTTGGAAGATCTCTATAACACATTAAGATCCATAGAGAAGGGTCAGCCTATCAATGAAATTGTTGTTGATCCGCATACTGCGAAATATGCAAACTTGGCGCTTCAGCGTATGCTGGAAATAAAGTAGACATGTAGGGTCAGACCCCTGTGTCTGACCAGGGTGAACACAGGGGTTCACCCCTACAGATAAAAAGGGAATAAATAGATGTTAAAAGAGACTTTTTTAAAAGCTTTAGTAGCTGAAGATATAGGACGGGGAGACTTGTTTTCCCGTATCAGTACAGGTAAACCTATTCGTGCCTATATTATTGCAAAAAGTGAAGGTGTATTCGCAGGACAGGAGTATGTCGAAAAATTTGCGAAGATGTATGATCTGTCATTGGAGTGGAAAGTAGAGGACGGGAGTTGTTTTACAAGAGGCGAAAAACTTCTTTTTATCTCCGGTGATTCCAAAACGATACTTTCACTTGAACGGTCTATTTTAGATATGGTATTGCATGCTTCTTCTATTGCTACCCTTACGGCACAGTATGTAGCTGCCATAAAAGACACGGGTGTGAAGTTACTTGATACAAGAAAAACCAGACCCTTGCTTCGTACATTTGAAAAGTATGCAGTACGTTGTGGCGGAGGCATTAACCACCGTATGGGACTGGATGATTGTTTAATGCTGAAAGATACACATTTGCAGACCATAGATGACCTGAATGCTTTTATGAAGGAAGTACGTCAAAAGATACCGTTTACTTCCAAAGTTGAGATAGAATGTGAGAGTCTGGAGATGGCTAAAACAGCGATGAGAGCGGGAGCAGATATCGTGATGTGTGACAACATGTCATTAGGGGTCACTAAAGAAGTCGTAGCCTATAGAGATGCAGAGTATCCACATATTTTACTTGAAGCCAGCGGTAATGTCACACTTGATACTATTGGAGAGATAGCCCAAACCGGTGTGGATGCTATTAGCTCAGGTGCTGTGATCCATCAGGCAAATTGGATCGATCTTTCCATGAAGATTGAATAAATCATGCAAAACCTCCCCTATAAAGAAGTCAAAGAGAAGATAGACCAAGCAGAGTCTATCACTTTACTCTCTCATCTTAATCCGGATGCAGATACACTGGGTACTGCTTTGGGTATCTATGCATTACTCAGTAAAGTATTGAATAAAAAAATAGAAGTAGTGAATGCTTCCAATGCATTGCCTCAATATATGGATTTCCTCCCGAATTTTAAAAAAATAAAACACCATATGGATTACACTCAAAGTCTTATCATTGCCTGTGACTGTGGCAGTATTCATCGTCTGGGATTCGATCTTGAGGGAAGAGATATTATCAATATCGACCATCATCAAAGTAATACACGGTATGGATGTATCAATGTGATTCTTTCTGATTATGCTTCGGCTTCGCAAGTTGCTTTTGCATTATTTAGAGAGATTTATACAATAGAAGCTGACGCGGCAACATGTTTTTATGCAGCCTTGCTCTCTGATACAAGGTACTTTACAACCACCGCTGTCAATGTAGAAGTATTTTCAGTAGCAAGAGCTTTGGTTGAAGCCGGTGCAAAGCCAGATAAAATAGCTTATCACTTTACACAGAGAAGACCTTTGGCTTCATTACGTATTTTACAAAGAGCATTGGCTTCTTTATCTCTTTATGAAAATGCACAGGTAGCAACATTGAGCGTAACACGGTCAGACACGGAGGCAACTGGAGCTACCGTAGCAGATATGGAAGGTATCGTAGATTATGCAAGGTCATTGGTAACGGTTGAAATTGCCTTGTTTGCTGTGGAACTTGATGAGGGCGTTCGTATCTCTTTACGTAGTAAAAAAGTGGATGTATCTAAAGTGGCTTTAGCCTTTGGCGGGGGCGGTCACAAAGTAGCTGCTGGTTTTACCTTTGAGAAAGGTGGAGTACAAGAAAGTATAGATACAATTTTGCAGAAGATAAAAGCGTTGCATTTACTTTCATAAAGTATGATGACGTAAGACCAATGAATTAGGATAAGATAGATGAAAAAGAGACACGGTAAAAAAAGCGGAGGCAAGTTCTTAGGTGTATTGCTGTTATTGGCAATATTGGGAGGAGCAGGATATATTTACACCGCTCCAGAATTTGAAAGAGTAAAGCCTCAGATCGAAGGGGCAGATAATGTTTTTTGGAATCGTAAAGATCCGCTTATTGTTAAATTGAAGGACAATGGAGAATTAGGCAGCTATGAACTTGTTTTGAGCGATGGTGCCAAAAGTATTATTGTCGGACAGGGAACTTTCCCGGCTCATACCAAAGAGCAAACCTTATCCGTAACATATCCAAAAGAAAAAGTTTTGGATCCCAAAGCAAAACATTTTACTTTGGAAGTAAAAGTCTCCGACGTCAGTCTTTGGCATATGATGCAGGGAAATTCTGCAAACAGAACATTTCATATCACGCTTGATTATAAACGTCCCAATGTGAATATACTGGCAAACTCTCGCATGATCAATCAAGGGGGAGCTGCACTGGTTGTTTTTCAGGCAGAGGATGAAAACATGGATGAACTCTACGTTGAAGCCAACGGGAATAAGTTTAAACCGCAACCGTATAAGAAAGAGGGATATTATGCCACCTTGATCGCCTGGCCTTTCGCAGAAGATACTTTCTCTGCAAAGATCATCGCTACGGACCTGGCAAAGAACAAACGTGTGACCGAGATCCCTTTTTATCATAAGAATCCAAAGTATAAAAGATCACAGATCAAGGCCAGTGATAAATTTATAGATGGCAAGATCACAGACCTGGCTGCCAGTGATCCGGACTATGACGGTATTGATGACAGACTGGGAAAATTAAAAGCGATCAATGAAACCATGCGTTTGAAAAATGAAAAGTTGATCCATGATCTAAGTAAGAATGTTTCTGATGAGATCTTGGATTCATGGAAAATAAAAAAATTCTATCCTCTTAGAAACGGTGCAAAAGTAGCAAGTTATGGTGACCATAGATTCTACTATTATAAAACAAAAGATAATGTGGTCTCCGAGTCATACCATGTCGGATATGATCTGGCTAGTACCAAAATGGCAAGTATCGTCACATCCAATGCCGGTACAGTGATCTTTACTGGCGATAACGGTATTTATGGAAATATGCCTATGATCGATCATGGTTTGGGACTTTACAGTCTTTACGGTCACTGTTCGCAAGTATTGGTAAACGACGGTGAGAAAGTCAATGCAGGACAAGTCATAGCCAAAACAGGTATGTCAGGATTGGCTCTGGGAGATCACTTACATTTTGGTATAGTGATCCAGGGTATTGAAGTAAGACCTGTAGAGTGGTTTGATCCAAAGTGGATCAAGAAATTCATCAACAATGTTTTTAAAGAGGCAGATACTATTATTACACCCCCAGCAGTAAAAAAGACAAAGAGTTCATAGCAAGGGTGGATATTTTGGAATAATGAAAAATTATACTATAATACTTTATTAAAAAATAATGAAAGGAGAAAGCAATGCGGCAAAGAACACTTAAAAAACCTGTAGAAGTCGTTGGAATTGGTTTACATAAAGGTGTACCGATAAAGTTAAGACTTGAGCCACTTGATGTGGATGCGGGTATCATATTTTACCGTGAAGATCTTGCCATGAGCATGCCGCTTTCTCCTAAATCTGTGATCAATACACGTATGGCTACGGTCATAGGCAATGAAAAGGGATCTATCTCCACGATAGAACATTTTCTCTCTGCTGTTTATGCTTATGGTATAGACAATATGCGTGTGATACTGGATGGAAATGAAATGCCTATTATGGATGGTTCAGCCATCTCTTTTTGTCTTTTATTGGATGAAGCAGGGATAGAAGAACAGAATGCGCCTAAAAAAGTCATTTCTATTAAAGAACCGATTGAGGTAAGAGATGGAGACAAATTTGTACGCTTAGTACCTCATGGCAGCGCAGAATTTGATTTTCGTATCAAGTTTGATCATCCTGTGATAGGAGATCAGAAAGAGCATTTTGTATTTAGTACTAAAAACTTTATTGAAGAGATCGCAAGAGCAAGAACCTTTGGGTTTGCCAAAGATATCCAATATCTGCAAAGTCAAAACTTAGCCCTTGGTGCTACACTTCAAAATGCCATAGGACTCGATGACCATAAAGTACTGAATCCTGAAGGATTACGGTTTGACAATGAATTTGCAAGACATAAGATCTTAGATGCTATGGGTGATATGATGGTCACTGGGCATAATATATTAGCTAAATATGAGTCTTTTGCCGGAAGTCATGATTTGAATTATAAACTGACCACAAAATTACTGTCAAATTCAAAAAGTTATGATCTTGTTGCCGTAGAATCATTGCAAAGTAGAGCATTTGCAAAAGCCTTCGCCTAAATACGAACTTTTAATTATCTCCATTGCTTCGCCTCTTTTGCTGGGTGTATATGAAGATGGGAAATTGATCAAAACAGTTTCTAGTGAATTGAAAACCTCGGAAATACTTTTACCTTTGATCACTGAGTATTTGGACTGCTATGATATTTCAAGGATCATTTATACGAGAGGGCCAGGCTCTTATATGGCCATTAAACTGACCTATATCATGCTTAAGACTATCGAAATATTAAGAGGGATTGAATGTGCTGGTTGTAGTGGATTTGCCTTAAATGATGGAGAACCCATTAAAGCTATAGGGAATCTTTATTTTATCAAGGAAAAAGAGACTATAATTACAAAAAAATATGAACAACCGGTCAAAATGATATTTACCTTACCTCAGAGTATTCATGATCTTGAATTAGATGAAGAATCAACACCTGAGTATATAATACCGGCTGTTTAGTGAAAGAAAGAATATTATGTTTGTAAGCGTACCTGCCACATCAGCAAACTTAGGACCGGGCTTTGATACTTTGGGGCTTGCTGTAGATCTAAGAAATGAAATCATTATCAAGCCTTCAAAGTTTTTAAGCATTTCTACACATGGTGAGGGTGCAGACAATCCAAAGATCAAGAAAAACTCTCTTTTTTTAAGTGTCTTTAATGAGAACTATAAAAGACTCTCAGGAAGAGAAGAGTACTTTAGATTTGAGTTTCACAATCGTATTCCTATCTCGCGTGGACTTGGATCATCTTCTGCTGTAATTGTTGCAGCATTGGCAGGAGCCTATACCGCAGCGAATGTAAAATATAACAAAAGAGAAATTCTCAATCAGGCTCTTCGCTATGAACATCACCCGGACAATATTACACCCGCAGTCATGGGTGGTTTTAATGTAGCCTGTGTAGAAGGTGACAGAGTATACAGTAAAAAAAGACGTATGCCTGAGTATTTAAGAGCGGTTGTTGTTGTGCCTAACCGTACTATCTCTACAGCAAGATCCCGTACGGTATTGCCTAAAATGTATAGAAAAGAAGAAACGGTCTATTCACTTTCAAGATCGTCTTATATGACAGCACTTTTTATGACAGAATCCTGGGATCAATTGCGTATTGCATCAAAAGACAAACTGCATCAGGCTAGACGAATGAAAATGATACCTGAATTGTTCGATGTTCAGAAATTGGCACTTAAACATGGTGCATTAATGAGTACACTTTCGGGTTCGGGCTCTACTTTTTTTAATCTTGCATATGATAAAGATGCAGATAAAATGGCACAGGTATTACAGTCACGCTTCCCTCAATTTAGGGTTTTTACACTCACTTTAGACAATGCTGGAGTAACAACTAGAAGTTAAGCTGTACGCTTAATCTCTTTTTGGGTATAATACGCATGAAAAAATCACAGCCAATACGTATGTGCCTCGTTTGCCGGAGTAAACATCCTCAAAATACTTTGATCAGGTTAAAGCAAGAGGGTAAAGATGTGACAGCATCTGATGGGTTAGGTAGAAGTTTTTATCTTTGTGATATTTGTAGTACAAATGAAAAAAAAATTAGAGGTTTAGTGAAACGTTTCAAACAAAACGAAACACAATTCACTGCCTTGATCAAAAAGTTGACCGTTAAGGTAAACGCCTGCGAGAAGTCGTAGTATATTAAAGGAGTTAATTAAGAATGGATAAAGTTAAAATCCAAGAAATAGCAGATGAAGCGGGATTATCAAACGGTGAATTGCTAGACAAAGCCAAAGAATTAGGGTTTGATGTAAAAGCAGCCAACAGTACTATCAGTATGCAAGATGCAGGTATTCTCGTAGATTATGCTATAAGTGGAACTTTGCCAAAAAGCTTCACTAAACCAGGTAGTAAATCTAAAATCACTGTAGTGAAGAAAAAAGTGCTAGTAGTTGAGACAGCTGAACCAGTCATTTCTGAAGTAACTCCTGAAGAGATTACTGAAGCCCCTGTAGAAGAAAAATCCACAGTGCTAACAGAAACACCGGTAGAAACAGTTGTTGAGACTAAAACTGAAGCAGTCGCAGTAGCTGATGAGTCAGTTGAAGTAGCTAAAGAAGAAGTTGTTGAAAAAGAAGCTCCAAAAGAGGTACGAAAACGTAAAGGTATTTCTGTAGTTTCAAAGAAAACAGAATCTGAAGTGAAAGCTAAAGATGATGAAAGTTCTGAAGCACAACCAAAGAGAAGAATACTTTCTCGTGCGGGTATCAAAATCGTTAGAAAAGCGAAACCTGCACCGGTAAGAGCAAGTACAAAAATTTCTTTAGGTTCTACAAACTATGAGCCATATGTGGGAAAAAAGAAACCTAAAAAAGTGGCACATGCAAAAGAAAGTGGTACTAGAATAGATATTTTCAATCATGACAGTATGTCTGCTGATATAGATAGTGGTTTTGGTGGTGAAGAAGTAGTTCTTTTAGACTTCTCTGATAAAAATATCTATGAAGATATGATGCGTCAAGAGCAAAAACGTAAAGAAGAAGCGAAAAAGAGAGAGGCAGCCAATGGCGGACCTGCTAAAGGCAGACAGCCATTCCGTCCTCAACAAAGACGTTCACTTAAGCGTGGCGGGAAACGTAAAAAATATATTAGAGAAGAAAATACTGATGTGGTCACTTCTGTGGAAATCCCTGAAAATGTAAGGGTATATGAGTTTGCTGAAAAAGTAAACCGTTCTGTTGGAGAAGTTGTAGGTGTTCTTTTTGCACTGGGAATGATGGTCACCAAAAATGACTTCTTAAATAAAGATGAAATCGAAATATTGGCAGAAGAGTTTGAAGTTGAAGTGTCAACGATCAACCCACTTGATGAGTTGGATTATTCAGATGCGTATGATGCAATTGAAGATAAAAACCTGGAAAATAGACCTCCTGTAATTACCATTATGGGACACGTTGACCATGGTAAGACATCATTACTTGACAGAATCAGAACAGCAAAAGTTGCAGATAAAGAAGCAGGTGGAATTACACAGCACGTAGGTGCATACCAGGTAGAAAAAAACGGTAAGAAGATCACTTTTGTGGATACTCCGGGACATGAAGCCTTTACTGCAATGAGAGCGCGTGGTGCACAGGCAACAGATATAGTTATTATCGTAGTTGCTGCGGATGATGGTGTAATGCCTCAGACAAAAGAAGCCATTTCACATACAAAAGCAGCAGGTGTTCCTATGATCATCGCTGTAAACAAAATGGATAAAGAATCAGCAAATCCTGATAATGTTAAATCACAATTGGCTGAAATTGATGTATTGTCAACAGAGTGGGGCGGAGAGTATGAATTTGTACCTGTATCTGCACATTCTGGGTTGGGTATTGATGAATTACTTGAGACTATTTTACTTACAGCTGAAGTGATGGAACTTAAAGCAGATGCCTCAAGAGATGCAAAAGCAGTTGTGGTTGAAGCATCACTTGCAAAAGGTTTTGGACCAGTTGCCAATGTGATTATCCAAAATGGTACATTACGTGTAGGTGATAATGTCATTGTGGGTAAAACCTATGGACGTATCAAAGCGATTAAACTGGATGATGGTTCTTCTGTTAAAGAGATAGGGCCAAGTACTCCTGCAGCCATCGTAGGACTCAATGAAGTACCAGGAGCAGGTGAAGAACTCATTGTAATGGATACAGATAAAGAGGTACGTGAACTCGCAGAAAAAAGAGCAGAGTTTGAAAGAGCAAAACAACTTTCTAAAAGTACGAAAGCAACACTTGATGATCTTTCTGCACTTATTGCTGAAGGTCAGTTAAAAACACTTCCTGTGATCATTAAAGCAGATGTTCAAGGTTCTCTTGAAGCCATTAAAGGTTCTTTGGAAAAACTGAGAAATGAAGAAGTTAAAGTTAATATTATTCATGAGGGTGTAGGTGGGGTTACTGAGTCTGACTTGACACTTGCAGATGCTTCTGAACATGCAGTTGTTCTTGGATTTAACGTACGACCAACAGGTGCAGTGAAGAAGAAGTCAAAAGAGCTTGGTGTTGAGATTCGAAGCTATTCTATTATCTATGATCTTCTGGATGAAGTTAAAGCACTCCTTGGCGGTATGATGAGTCCTGTGATCTCTGAAGAGGTTACTGGACAGGCAGATGTTCGTGAAACATTTGTTGTTGGTAAAGTAGGAACAATTGCCGGATGTAAAGTTTCTGATGGTTCTATCACTAGAAACTCTAAAGCAAGACTTATCCGTGATGGTGTGGTTGTTTATGAAAGTACTATCTCTTCACTCAAGCGCTTTAATGAAGATGCCAAAGAAGTTAAGAATGGTTATGAATGTGGTATCATGCTTGCAAACTTTAATGATATTAAAGAAGGTGATGTGATCGAAACCTATAAAGATGTTGAAGAACAGGTGACAATGTAACATGACCCAGGAAGAGATCAAACGGCACAGGGTAGAATCAGTGCTTAAAGAGCTTTTACCTGAAGCTTTTGCTTCTTTAAATGATGAACGCATCAATAGTTTAACGGTAACAGATGTTAAGTGTTCCAAGGGGCGTTCAAATGCAAAAGTCTATCTTGACACTTCATTTTTAAATGAGAAAGAACAGGGAGAAGCACTGAGACAACTACGCAAAGTCGGTGCATATCTTCAAAATCATTGTAAACAGAGTGAAGGTTGGTTCAAAGCACCTATTTTTACTTTTGAATTTGATCATCAGTTAGAACAAGTGAGTAGAATTGAAGATCTTTTTAAACAAATAGAAGGTCGCAATAGTAAAAAAGAGGACAATGAAGATGAATCTTGAAACACAAATTGCTAAGATCATCGAAGCCAATGGTGCGGCTTTATATGATACTGAAATAGTGACCGAATTTGACGAGACCATTTTTCGTATATTGCTCACAAAGACAGGGGGTGTAAGTCTTGATCTTTGTGCCAATATTTCTCATGAATTGTCTCCTTTCTTAGATGTACACCCTCCTATGAGTCAAGCCTACCGTTTAGAAGTTTCTTCACCAGGCATAGAGCGTAAGCTTGCAAAACCTGTGCATTTTCAAAATGCCATTGGTGAAAAAGTAAAACTTAAACTCGGTGCTGGTGATAAGCTTAAAGGAGTACTCAGATCTGCGGACAATAATGGTATCGTTGTTGAAACTAAAGCAGGGGATGAGTCTTATACTTATGGAGAATTAAATACGTGTAAAACGTATTTTGACTGGAATTAACGAATCACTTTTAAGGGCTTGCTATGACAGATGAATTTTATATGCAACTTGCTCTAAATAAGGCTTGGGAATACCAGGGCTTAACTTATCCAAACCCTGCTGTGGGTGCAGTGATTACACTTGATGGTAAGATTTTAGCCATAGAAGCACATCAAAAAGCAGGAACTTCACATGCTGAAGTACTGGCTTTGCTTTCAGCCTACGAAATACTTTCAGATACTTTGATAGATTTTAATC
>QMKT01000003.1 GCA_003646505.1 Campylobacterota bacterium | reverse complement strand
ATCCCTGCAACCACTTGTCTTGGGGACTCTTCACCTACATCAACTTGTAGTAAAAGAAGTTTTTTACTTTTTGGAACTTCTTCAGCCTTAACAACCGTACCAACTTTAAGTGAAGTTTGGAAGAACTGGTCAATGCCTATAAGTGTTATACCTTCCACTTCACTTTTTTCCTCATTTTTCGTGTCTGGTTTTTTTGTTTCAACTTTTTTATCTATAGGTTCAATTTGTGTAAGACGAGGTTCTTCTATACGAGGGAACAGAGGGTCTATCTTTTCTAAAGTAAATGGTGCTAAAAGTGCTGTACCTTTTGCAAGTTTAGTCCAATGCTCATTGTCTATTGTAAAATGTAATGCATTGGAGATCTTTGTACATACCGCAGGCATCACAGGGTAAAGCATCACAGATACTTTTGCTAAGATTGCAGCAATGAGGCCGTTAAGTGCCATAGCTTCCTCTTCTTTACCTTCTTTCATGAGTGTCCAAGGTTGGTACATGTCTATGGCTTTATTGGCTACAGTCAGCGGTCTCCAAAGTTCTTCGAGGTAACGGTGGATCTGCATTTCAAAGAGTAGGGGTTCTAGTTTTTCAAGTGAAGCATGCACTTCATCTAACTCTGACTGATAATATTTAGCTACATTTGTAGAGTCCACAGTTCCTTCAAAGTATTTCCCAGACATACCGATGAGACGGTTAAGCAGGTTTCCAAGGTCATTTCCAAGGTCTGAGTTAATACGGTCTATGAGTGCTTTTTGAGAAAAATCACCATCTCCTCCAAAAGGTACTTCTCTAAGCATGAAGTAACGGAAGTTGTCCAGGCCATAAGCATCTGCCACTTCCCTAGGATTTACAACATTCCCTTTAGATTTAGACATTTTCTCACCATCACGTGTCCACCAACCATGCGCTGCAATATGTTTAGGCAATGGCAGGTCAAGACTCATGAGGAAAGCAGGCCAGTAAATAGCATGGAAACGTAAAATATCTTTACCTATGAGTTGTACACGTGCAGGCCAAAAGTCCATATTTTCATCATCTGTACCGTAACCCAGTGCAGTCACGTAATTCATAAGCGCATCAAGCCATACATACATGACATGTTTAGGATCATTCAAGTCCTCAGGAAGTTTTACTCCCCAGTCAAAAGAGGTTCTGGTAATAGAAAGGTCTGTAAGTCCACCTTCTACAAAACGGATCACTTCATTTCTTTTAGATCTAGGCAAGATAAAGTCTGGATGATCTTCATAATATTGAAGTAATTTATCTTGATAGTTTGAGAGTCTAAAGAAATAACTCTCTTCTTCAACGACCGTTGTACTCTTGCCACATTCTGGACAGAATTCATCATCTACGAGTTGGATAGCAGGAAAAAATGTTTCACATGAGATACAGTAATGCCCTTTGTAGGTATCTTTGTAAATATCACCTTTGGTGTGCATCGTTGAAAACGCCTTCTGTACACCTTGCATATGATCTGCATCTGTCGTTCTTATAAACTTATCATAAGAGATGTCAAAGTCATCCCAAAGGTTTTTAAAGGTTGCTGAAATTTCATCGGCATAGACTTGGGTACTTTTACCTCTTGATTTGGCAGCTTCTTCTATCTTCTGGCCATGTTCATCAGTACCGGTAAGAAAAAAAGTTTCAAGTCCGGATAAACGAGAATAACGTGCAAGTGTATCTGCAATGATAGTCGTGTATGCATGACCAATATGGGCAATGTCATTAACATAGTAAATTGGGGTTGTAATATAGGCTTTTTCGCAAGACATGATGTTCCTTAAACAAATGAGTTTGTAGAGTAATTTTGGAAGATATCTTAACTAAATAGTGCTGTGTTTTTGGTGATATTATGAAATAATAAATTTTATGGTTATAATATTCCCTAATAATAAAGGGTAAATGCAAAGGTAGCTAGATGGATAGGGATCCAAAAGAATATTTAAAGATAGACGAACTTCCTGAAAAAGAGAATTATACAGAGGAAGAAAAACAGATCATAATGGACAGATTGAATGAGGAGAGGCTCATTCATCAGCGCGTAAGAGAAAGATTAGATGGTAAGATACAAGAGTATACAGAAGAAGAAAAAAGTCAGATAATAAGTTTACTCAATGAACAGAGACTAAGCAAACAAAAGCGTGAAGAGATCAAAAACAAACGTATTAAAATGAAAAAGAAATATAAGTTTGGCTCAAGAGAATTTTATAAATTTACCAGAATGGAACGTGAGTATTTCATTGAGGTAAAAGAGTGCGAAAGTATTTCAGGCAGACCCACACTCATTAGCCTCTATTATAGGACTTTTGAAGAGTTCAAAAAGAAAGATGTATTGATAAAAACTGAGATCTATTCTGAATACTTTTTTATCTCTTATAATCCAATACGTGTCTATTTCAAGACATATGCGCTTGAAGATGAGAAGTAAAAAGTATTGATGTACTATGTTTATATTGTTAAATGTGCTGATGAGACACTTTATACGGGTATTGCTACAGAATTAGAGCGTCGGATCGAAGAACATAACTGTTCTGATAAAGGGGCAAAATATACGCGTGTTAGACGACCTGTCACACTGGTTTACAGTGAAGAATATCCAGACAGAAGTGCTGCTTCGAAACGTGAGTATACGATAAAGAAGAAAATGAACAGAGCAGATAAGTTGGCACTTATAGAAGGTGTTATCAACTAGTTTCATATGTATTTTTCTGAGAAAGTGTAGTATTTAAAAAAGCTACATATTTAAAAAATGATTAGAATTCAATTTATGATGATTAAAAATACGTTATTATTAAGAAGTATAATATGCTTCAAGGAAGGAGTGCGATTGTTTACCAAACTTTATATATTTTTCTTGATCTTTCTCAATTTGCTTTATGCTGAACCTGTTGTGAAGATCAGTACATCAGCAGTTTCTATAGATAAATTTAAAATGGGTTATTTAATTGATGAATCAGAAAATATGTCTTTTGATCAGGTACAGAAACAAAAGTTTATTCAAGGCTCCAATAATCTTACCTTAGGTACTACTGCCAATGTCACATGGGTTAAGATAATTTTACTTAACGAAACTGACAGTAGCAAGGAACTCTTTCTTCATAATGCAGTTGCCTATCATGCAGAGTCGATTCACTTTTATGAAGTAGAAGATAATACCTTAATAAATGATATAAGGTTTGAACCTCGTCATTATGTAAATACTGAAGAAATGTATGGGGCAGAAGCACTTTATACGCTAACGCTAAAACCAGGGCAGACGAAAAGTATCTATATGCAGTCTCATTTTTTGGCTTATCAACTTATTGAACTTAGTATTTATGATCAAAAAGCTTCTACAGAAGACCTTGTTCATAGATTTATGCCTATTGTGATCTTGTTTAGTATATTAGCTACTTTAGCACTTTACTATTTTATTTTATACATATCTGCAGGATATAAAGAGTATATCTACTACTCCCTCTATCTTATTAGTTCTTCGGTTTTTTTAGCTTATTGTTATGGAATGGTTTCACACTATTTTCATATATATGGTGAGTGGGGATTAAAGTTAACAGCATTGGCTATTGTATCTCCTATCTTTTTGGCGTTATTTATAAAGTCAATTTTTAAGACAAAAGAAAACTATAGATTACAAGATCATTTTATCAACTCCATTATTGTAATATTTTCACTCACTTATCTCTATAGTTTCTTTGAATATTATCAGGCGATTGAATTCACTTCTATACTATTTGTCTATTTTCTTATTGTCATGTTGGGGGTTAGCATATCTCTTTATAGGAAAAATGCACCCATGATCAAATATTTTTTCATTGCACATATTTTTTATCTCATTTTTTCCTTAATTGCTATTTTGTTCTATAATAGTGGTATAGAATATAATTACCTCACTTCTCATTCTATTGCCATAGGAACCATGTTTGAAGCGCTTATACTAGGCTTCCTTGTCTCTTACCGTATTAGACTTTTAGAATCAGATAATAAGGAAAAAGAGAAAATAATTTCAATAGATGCAATGACTTCACTTTACAATAAAAGTCATTTTGAAGAGAGACTTGAGAAAGAACTTCTTATCCACCGTCGTGATAAAAGTGGTCTAACATTAATGATCATAGATATTGATTATTTTAAACAGTATAACGATACTTACGGACATTTGGAAGGTGATAAGACCTTGATACGTGTAGCCAGAAGTTTGCAGAATTCACTCAAAAGACCTTCGGACATGGCATTTAGAGTAGGTGGAGAAGAGTTTGCCATTCTATGTACAGGTATGGAAGACAATATGGCCGTCTCTTTTGCCAATAAATTGAGAACAAATATAGAAAACCTGAAGATCAAGCATAAAAAAAGCTCGGTCTATAAATACATTACTGTTTCTATAGGCTTATATACTGTACCTCATCATTATATGAGTAGTCAGGATCAGATCTACAGACATGCTGACAGTGCCCTATATGAAGCAAAATCAACAGGGAGAAATCGAGTGGTAGCTTATGAGGAGTAGCACGGGTTTCTTTTCTGTACTGACTATAATATTTGTGTTTTCAAATGTATTTGGGTTTGTAAAAGAGTGGTAGATGTGATCTTCCCGACGAGTGTCGGGAAGAAATGAAGTAAAGACTTAATGACTAGTCTGGTTTAATTCTTTCAAATTTTGTACCTTCCATTGTAAAGCTTCCCATAAGTCCTTTAGAATCAAAGACAAATGCAATCATTGGATCTTTAAAGTCAATGTCATCAAGTTCTTCTTTTGAGTTCCATTCTGCTACAGCGATCTTACCATCTACATCCGTTTCCCATTCATCATCACTCATAAGAAATGCGTTAAGTGCTTTATCTGAATTAAAGGCAATGATCATAGAACTTTCCTGCATACCCATCTGAAAACCAATTGAGGCTGCTGTGATACGATAATAGCCTTTAGTGGTACGTCCAACTCTAAGTACACCTTCACCATACTTACCGCCTACAAAAAAACCTGCTTCTTTGATAGAAGGAAAGACGAGAAAAGCTTTTGCTTTGACTAAGAAAGCATCTCCGCCTTTTACATCATCAATAAATTTATTGATTGCCATATTGGCATCATGGTCTAGTTCTTTAGCAGATTCTGCCATAGAAAATGTGCTTAATCCTACAAGTAGAGCAAGTAATAGCCCCTTGAATTTAGTCTTTGTCATGTTTAATTCCTTTTATATTTGATATGAAAAATATTATATCATAGAAATGTAGAGTATTGAGTAATAGTAAAAGAGGAGGGCGTTTATTTTAAGTAGAGGTAAGCATTCTCGTTCCCATCGAGACGATGGAACGAGAAGAGATAGAAGTTTTACCCTCTGCTGCCTTGACCACCATTACGGCTGTCACGTCCACCGCCAGAGCGTCCATTACGGTCTCCTCCGCCTGAGCGTCCATTTCTTCCATTACGATTTCCACCGCCGCCACCACCTGAACGGTTTCCACGGTATCCACCACCGCCTCCACCGCCACCGCCACGTCTACGGTTACGACCACCGCCTCCGCCACCATTACCACGGTTTTGCATAGCTCTTTCTATAAGAAGTTCGATCTCTTCAAGACCAAGACCAATGTTGTCTTTTCCTTTTACGAAGTTCTCTTCTTGTACTAATGAAGCAAGAAGATGCGCGATAGTCACGATGTCTAAGTCATGCTGAAGTGTTTTGACCAGGTTTATAGCATTTTCAGTTACTTTAGTTTCAGCTATTTTAGTGATGAGTGCATCTGAACGGTTGTTTTGTACTTCCATACGAGTAGGAATGACTTGAGTTGTCATTGTTGTACCAACATCTTTTTCTATACGTTTAATGGTTCTAAGTTCATTTGGACTTACCAGTGTAATAGCCTCACCAGTCTTACCTGCACGCCCAGTACGACCAATACGGTGAACATAAGATTCAGAGTCAAAAGGAATGTGGTAGTTAAATACATGTGTTACATCATTTACATCAAGACCACGTGCTGCAACATCTGTAGCGATGAAGATATCGATACCACCTTGCTTAAAGGCACGTATCGTTACTTCTCTTTGTTTCTGCTCCATATCACCATGAAGACCAGATACTTTAAAGCCTTGCGCAGTCATATGTGCCACAAGTCTATCTACCTCTTTTTTCATACGACAGAAAATGATACACTTAGTTGGGTTCTTATAGTCTATAAGTCTTACCAAAGCATCATCTCTTTCTCTCTCTTGTACCACATAATAGAGTTGAGTGATTTTAGTGTTTGTTTTTTCAGACTTTGTGATAGAAACAGTTTTTGGACTATTTAAAATTTGCTCTGCAAGTTTACGGATACCATTTGGCATTGTTGCTGAGAACATAAGTGTTTGACGCTGTTTTGGAAGAAAGGTAAAGATATTTTTGATCTCATCCAAGAAACCCATATCTAGCATTTCATCTGCTTCATCAAGTACAACAAAAGAAGGGTTTATCTTGATCTTCCCAGACATAAGAAGGTCTTGAAGACGTCCTGGTGTCGCAACTACGATAGATGCTTGCTTTATACGGTCAATCTGCTTACCATACGGTGTACCACCATAAACGGTTGCTGTTTTAAGACCAGACTTTTGACCAAAACGGAAAAGTTCATCAGATACTTGCATTGCAAGCTCACGTGTAGGAACGATGACAAGTCCTTCTACTGAACCGTCAGCTTTCATCATACTCATCATAGGAAGACCAAATGCAGCAGTTTTACCTGTACCTGTTTGTGCTTGTGCAATAAGATCGTGTCCTTCTAGTACTAAAGGTATAGCATCTCTTTGTACCGGTGAAGGCTCTGTAAATCCTGCATCTGTTACTGCAGCTTGAATCGTGTCTTTGAGGTTAAAATCTGTAAATTTCATAGTTGTTTCTTTGTGTTAAATTGGCGGTGTTGTATTCATCTTGTTTGTTATGTTTGTTATATAATGGTATCAAGAGGTTAAAACCCTGTTTTATGCAAACTGATACCAAACTTGGTCACACGCTAAGCGTGGAGATAGAGGAGATAAAATATATCTCAAATAAGGAGTTTAGTACTCTCTTGCAGAAAAGTAACGCGATTATAGCAGAGTTTTAGGAAATATCCTAATAATTATATCTTTTTGTTATCTTTTTATAAAGTTTTTATTATATTTTCTCCTTTTTTTTGGTATAAAATACAGTTTTCTAAGTTTCTATTATATAAGTGGTGTTAAAATAGGGTATATATATCATTAAGGAAGCATCTATGTATAAAATGAAACTTTTTGCAACCTTTGCATTATTATTATTCATATTTATCGGATATAGAACTTATACACAATTTAATGATTTACAAAATACAGAAAAAATCATACTTTTGAGTGAGAGTGAAGCTATTGCAGGCTTTGTAGATGCTTTTCGTCAAACCTATCAATCTATATTCATCACTAATCATATAGAAATAGATGAGCAAACACTTAATTTACTTCCCGTGAAAACAATATCAGATATAAGTGAACGTTTTTCGGAAAATGTGAATGGAGATATTATGATACGAACTGTCTCAGACAGACCTAGAAACATCGATAATATGGCAAACCAATTTGAATTAGAGCAAATTCAATATTTTAAAAATAATCCAGAAAAAACTGACAACTTCGTACATAAAAAAGATTCATATTTCTATACACAACCTATGTACATAAAACCACTATGTATGAAGTGTCATGGTAAACGAGAAGATGCCATACCAAGTATACGGCAGAAATATGCAACAGCTTATGACTATAAATTAGGTGACATTAGGGGACTGCTTAATATAGAGGTGAAAAAACGTAGTATTTTTAAAACACTTTATGCAGACTTTATAGAAAACCTTATGGGAACATTTTTTCTTTATATCTTTTTCTTAGTTGTTATTTATCTCTTAATTCAAAAAATGCGTGACAAGGAAGAAAAATATACACATGAACTTGAAAATGAAATAGAAGCTAAAACAAAAGAGATAGAAAAACAAAAAGATACCTTTGAAACGCTATTTGAAAAGTCTTCTGATGGTATTTCCATACTTTATGATGGTGTCATTATTCAGTGTAATGAGAAGATAGTAGAGATATTAAAGTATGAAACAAAAGAGAAACTTCTTAACGTACACCTTTCTCTACTCTCTCCCGAGTACCAACCTGATGGAAGACTTTCATATGAGAAAGCAGAAGAGATGATTGCTGTTACGTATGAAAAAGGTTGGCATCAATTTGAATGGGTACATAAAAAAGCAGATGGAGAAGAGTTTATAGTGGAACTGACACTTACTCCTATTGTTTTAGATGATAAAAATGTAATACATGGAGTATGGAGAGATATTTCAGATAAGAAAAAAGCGGAAATTGCTTTACATGAGCAAAAAGATATGTTAGATTTCCAGGCGCACCATGATGCTTTAACTGGCTTACCCAACCGTGTACTTTTCTTAGATAGACTTGAACATGCTATAGAACATGCAAAACGACATTATCATAATATAGCTATATTTTTTATAGATTTAGACTACTTTAAAGAAATTAATGACTCCTTGGGTCACCACGTTGGAGACATGGTTCTTGTAGAGGTTACTAAGCGTTTTAAGTCTCATATGAGGGAAATTGATACGCTCGCAAGGTTAGGTGGTGATGAGTTTACTATTGTTATGGAAGAGTTGGAAAACATAGAGAATGCTACATTTTTAGCAGAAAAAATAGAGCATAGTTTAGTTGAACCTATACAGATAGATGGACATAGGTTTTATCTGACATGTAGTATAGGAATAAGTGCTTATCCTCAAGATTCTGATAAGCCGGAAAATCTCCTCAAGTTTGCTGATACAGCAATGTATCATGCTAAAGAAGAGGGACGTAATAATATGCAGTTTTATGCGTCAGAAATGACAGATCATGCACAAGAAAGACTTAGTATCCAGACCGATTTACGCCAAGCTTTAGAGCGAGATGAATTTGTGCTTTATTATCAACCTCAAATTGATGTTAAAAACCAAATAAGTGTAGGACTGGAAGCTCTTATACGTTGGAACCATCCGCAGAAAGGACTTTTGTTACCTGCTAAATTCATAGATATCGCAGAATTGTCAGGATTGATTGTAATCATAGATAAATGGGTGATGGAAGCAGCAATGAAACAATTTGTTACCTGGCATGCTGAGGGATTAAACCCAGGTCTATTATCGTTAAATCTTTCTATGCGTCAGTTAAGAAGTGGTGACTTTATTGATGTGTTGAAAAAAAATATAGAAAAATTTAACTTTGATCCAAAATGGTTGGAGTTAGAAATAACAGAGAGTCAAGTGATGAGAAGTCCAGAAGAGTCCATTTCAAAATTAGAAGAGATCAGCAATATGGGTATTCAAATTGCTATTGATGATTTTGGAACAGGGTATTCTTCTTTAGCCTACTTAAAACGGCTACCTGTCAATAAAATTAAAATCGACAAGTCATTTATTAGAGGTATCCCTCACGATCAAGAGAATGTGGAAATCGTAAAAGCTATCATTGCGTTAGCTAACAGTTTAGGACTAAATATTATCGCTGAAGGTGTTGAAACAGAAGAAGAGCGAGATGAACTTTTTAAGTATGACTGTGCGTATGTTCAAGGACATTTTTATTTTGAAGCACTTCCTGCAATAGAAATCAAAGAGCGTATTTTGAAAAAATGATTATGGGACTAAAGAAGTCCCATCGCCAGCTTTGCATCATCGGTCATCTTGTCTTGTCCCCATGGTGGGTCAAAGACGATGTCTACATCTATGTTTTCAAGTCCAGATTGTCTACTTATGATGCTTTTAACCAAGTCAATAATGACTTGTGAAAATGAACATGTTGCAGAAGTAAGAGTCATCGTAATTTTACACATTTTAAGCATCGAAACTTCATTTGTCCAGCACTCTATGTTGTAGATGAGTCCTAAGTCATAGATGTTTACAGGTAATTCTGGATCGTAAATTTGTCTAAGATGTTCTACTATCTTCTCTTCCATTTCTTTGTCAGAGGGTTGTTTGTCTATGAATTTTTGACGTTCAGCAGCCATCTTCTCATCAATACTTTTTTGAGTAGTTTTGCTAAACTTTGCATCATAAGCAGCTAACTCTTCTGTGGTTGTAGGGATGTCATCTTCTTTTATGTTGTTAATATCCATGTTATTCTCCTTTCTCTTTACATCTTTGTGCATAGGCATAGACCATCTTTAAAAAAGCTTCTAAACTCTGCTGACGTACAGGAGAGAGAAGTTCTACAACTCCCATATCATGAAGTTTAGCTGGATCAAAATTCAATACTTCATCCACTGGACGATTTGCAAAGATATCGAGTAAAAGTGTCAACATGCCTTTTGCCATCTCTGAGGTACCTTCTCCACGAAGAAGTAATATTCCATCTTTACACTCACCCACAAGCCAAGCATCAGAGGCACAACCTACAACATACGTGGCATCATTTTTTTCTTCATCTGCAAGTGTAGTATGTCTTTTTCCTAAGTCAAAGATATATTCTAGTTTGTCATTCGCAGCAGGAAAGAGATCAAAATCTTCTTTAAAATGAGCTACCGTTTCTTCCATATTCATAGTTTATCCTTTATTTTCCGTATAAAAAACTTCTTCAAAAGCAGCTTTTATACGATCTTGATGTCTGCTGTCTTTAACTTGCTCTATCAGTGTGTTAGCAAAGGCGATGACAAGTATTTTTCTAGCTTCTACATAGCTGATTCCGCGGCTTTGTAGGTAGAAAAGTTGTTTTTCATCTAGCTGACCAGTTGTAGCACCATGGCTTGCTTCCAGTTCATCTATATAGATCTCAAGCTGTGGTTTAGATGCCATGTACGCTTTTTTATGAAGTAATATAGACTTTGCACTTTGCTCTGCTTTACTAAACTTGGCAGAGTGCTCTACACGTATCAGTGCATCAAAAATTCCTCTAGCTTGACCATCCAATATATTTTTAGCTTCCTGTTTAGAAGTAGAGTACTCACCACGGTGGATGATCTGTGAAGCAGTACCACGTTTTGAGTCATTATTGAGGTAGAGTAGGTGTCCAGCATCTACATGAGCATACTCACCCAGTTCAATTTTAAATATATTCAAAGCCTTATCTCCACCAAAGTCGAAGTTTTTGAGTACTGCATTGGCATTTTTTGATACATTTACTTTGTGTGAAGCTATCATACTATAGCCACTATTTTGCATGGTTTGTAATTTTATAAATCTAAGTGTTGAGTCTTGTGCTACGTGCATATCATAACCATAAAGCACAAGCGTATTTTTTATATCATCAGCTTCAAAGTTTTCATATACTGCTGTATGACGATTTGCTTGATTATAAAGTACAATACGGTACGAGATAAGTGTATCACTTTGTGTATATTTATGAAGTATTTCTACCGCTGTATCTCCATCTATCTCTATCTTAATGGTACGGGGCGAGAGTAGGTGACCTAGATAATAGAGCGCATCAAAATGATTCATATCTATCATCTCACATGGTTCATAATATACACGCATCCCTTTGGGCGCTGTGGTCACAACACCATCAACTATCTCTATCTTGTCTCCTTCAACGATGGTTTTAGGAACATAGTTTAGTGTTTTATACTCTGCATCAAGTAGTTTCTCAACATCAAAGTAATGGTACTCTTCTGTCATTTTGTGAGGCAGTCCAAGAGAAATAAATTTTTCTAAGAGTAGTTCACGACTTTCTACTTCTAAAGTAGTAGCTACTTCTTCTCTACTTTTATTTTTAAGCGTGATGAGATTCATTATTCCTCCTCTATAGCATCATACCCATGCTCTTCCAACTGTGCCACTAACTCAGGACCAGCTGTTTTAATGACTTTTCCATCTTTAAGTACATGAATGTAATCTGGCTCTATATAGTCAAGTATACGGCTATAGTGTGTGATAACAAGGAAAGTACGTTTACCGTCTTTCATCTTGTTAATTCCTTCTGAAACGGCTCTAAGTGCATCAATGTCTAGCCCTGAGTCAATCTCATCCAGGATGATAACTTCCGGCTCCAAGATAAGCATTTGCAGGATTTCATTACGTTTTTTCTCTCCACCAGAGAAACCTTCATTAAGAGAACGGCTGATCATGTCAGATTTCATACCAAGCATTTCCAAGTGATTTTTCATAAGACGTAAAAATTCAGCAGCATTGAGCTCTTCTTTGCCTTCATATTTACGTTTAGCATTAAGTGCTGTTCTTAAGAAGTATGCATTATTAACACCAGGGATCTCTACTGGATGTTGGAAAGAAAGGAAGATACCCTCTAAAGCTCTTTCTTCTGCATCCATATCTACGATACTTTTACCTTTGTAAGTGATATCTCCACCAAGTACTTCGACATCGTAATGTCCCACTATCGTTTTAGAAAGTGTTGATTTACCTGCGCCGTTTGGCCCCATGATCGCATGTACTTTTCCAGCTTCTAACTCTAGGTTTAGACCTTTAAGTATTTTCTTGTCACCTATTTTTGCTTCTAAATTCTCTATTTTCATCACTGTACTCATCCTACACTTCCTTCTAATGTTAATTCTAATAATGCTTTGGCTTCAACTGCGTATTCCATAGGGAGTTGGCTAAAGACTTGTTTACAAAAACCATGGACTATCATAGACACAGCATCCTCCTCGGTTATACCTCTTTGACGTAAGTAAAAGAGTTGTTCATCACTTATTTTTGAGGTAGTAGCTTCATGTTCAACTTGCCCTTGTGTATCTTTAGATTCTAAGTAAGGGAAAGTGTGAGCACCACAGTTAGAGCCTATAAGCAATGAATCACACTCAGAGTAGTTACGTGCACCTACAGCAGAAGCGTTTATCTTGACAAGACCCCTATAGGTATTTTGACCTTTCATAGCTGAGATACCTTTTGAGATGATAGTAGAACGTGTGTTCTTACCGATGTGTATCATCTTTGTACCTGTATCTGCCTGCTGTGCTAGGGTAGTAACAGCAACAGAGTAAAATTCACCCACAGAATTGTCACCTTTTAAAATACAGCTGGGATACTTCCATGTAATGGCAGACCCTGTCTCAACCTGTGTCCAGGAAACTTTTGAATTATCACCTTCACAAATGGCACGCTTGGTTACAAAGTTATAAATACCACCTTTACCATTTTCATCTCCAGGGTACCAGTTTTGAATAGTAGAGTATTTGATCTCTGCATCTTTCAATATGATGAGTTCAACTACCGCAGCGTGAAGCTGATGCTCACCACGTGTTGGTGCGGAACAGCCTTCATTATAACTTACATGACTTCCTTCATCTGCGATGATGAGGGTACGTTCAAACTGCCCAGTATTTAGAGCGTTTATTCTAAAGTAAGTTGAAAGTTCCATAGGACATCGTACACCTTTTGGAATGTAAACAAAAGTACCATCGGTAAACACTGCTGAATTGAGTGCTGCAAAGTAGTTGTCTGCCATAGGCACAACAGAAAACATATATTTTTTCACAAGTTCAGGATGTTCACGTATGGCATCAGAGATAGAACAGAAAATTACACCGTGTTTTTCAAGTTCTTCTGAGTAGGTTGTTTTAACAGAGACTGAATCTACGACAGCATCTACAGCTACTTTTACACCTGCTAGTTGTTTTTGCTCTTCAAGAGAAATACCAAGTTTCTCATAGGCTTCTAAGATTTTAGGATCAACTTCATCTAAGCTATCAATCTGCTCTTTAGGTGCAGCAAAATAGGAGATTGACTGATAGTTTATAGGTGTATAGTCAAGCTTTGCCCAGTGAGGCTCTGTCATGGTCTCCCACTTTTTAAGTGCTTTGAGTCTAAGCTCCAGCATCCACTCGGGTTCTTCTTTTTTCTTAGAGATAAAAGCAATGGTACTTTCATCTAGTCCCGGTGGTACAGTTTCAGTTTCGATATCTATCTCAAAGCCAAGTGCATACTCGCCTGAGACAGCTTTATCTAACCCTTCATTTGCCATTTGAAATCCTTATATGATCTGTATAATTTATAGCATAAAAAGGCTGTATTTGTCATGTATTATTGTTATATAAGAGTAAGATTGTCTTATTTATATTTTTCAATACATCTTGCGCTTATTAAGTTTGTAGCAATATTGAAACGGTCAAATACTTCTTCTGAATAATATACATACTCCATTGAGGTAGCCATTTTCATAAATTTTTATCTCTGAAAATGACCTTATTTATATTTTATATTCTTTCTATAATGTCATGTTCACTTAAAAAGGATGGCATATGAAAAGTATAGAATTAGAGTGGTAAAAGGATACAGATGAATAAAATGATATTCGTATCAAATCCTTTAGCGCATTTACAAAAAAGACTGGAAGCATATTATCAACGATACAAAAAAGGTGAAATGAGTGAAGAAGAGTATCTTATGAATGTGAAACCTATAGATAAAGAAATCTATCATTTGGAAATGTATATTTTTAAAAGGTATTATTTAGATACTTCTTTGACCATACACCATACCAAAACGTTACAAAATGCTTGATATAGAAGCTTATAAAGATTCTATATCTGGTAGAGATTCTGCTTCCGGATGATAAAGTGCCAATGAAGGGTAAGCAAACTCAAGGTTATTTTGAGTCAGAATATCTGAGACTTTAAACATTACATCTTCTTTTACTTCCAGCCATTCCTCCCAATCAACAGTACGGCTAAAACAATAGACCAGGATATTGATACTGGAATCAGCAAATTCATCCATATAGACCAATGTAGTACGTTTAATACCTTTGTAATCTTCAGTAGAAACAAGTTTTGATTCACGGACTGAATTGCTATATTCTGTACGTTGATCGGCAATGCCATGATGTTCTTTAAGCATCTCTCTTATATCAAGAATGGCTTGACGAATATCATTGAAATCTGACTGATAGGTTACACCAATATTCATCTTTATACGACGTCCAATACGTCTTCTGCTCCAGTTTTTTACACCAGAATTTGCCAGTTCAGAATTGGGGATGGAAATGAGTGCATTGGCAAAAGTACGTATGGTTGTAGCACGAAGACCGATCTCAACAACTGTACCGTTCACAGTATTTGTCTCTATCCAGTCACCCTGTTCAAATACATCTCCCAGGAGTATTGAGACAGAAGCAAAGATATTGGCAATGCTGTCTTTTGCTGCAAAGGCGATAGCTGCACCAGCAATACCAAGACCTGAAAGCAGGGCAGTAAGATTGACACCAAAGATTTTAAGAATAGCGATCATAGCTACAATGACGATAAAGCCATTGATCACTTTTATCATAAGGTTGATCACTTCGTTTTTGATCACTTTACTCTTTTTGATCTGTTCCATTTTCATATATGCAATAGTATTGGTGATCCTGTATAACATTAATGCGATACTCAGAACATAAAATATAGCAAAGAGTTTAGAGATATTGATGGCTTTGGTATCCATACCTAAAAAGCTTACAAGTATGATATGGACCATCATTACTGAAGTGATCAAATTAAATAGTTTTGTAATATGAGTATGTATATACTCTATATCTTCCTCTTTAAGTTTGTAGTGCTGCAAAATACGATTTAGAATGAACCATAAAACAGTCTGTACTATTAAAATGAAAAGTGCGACCAAAAGAACAAGAAGGACTTTGGCTATATCTAAATGAATAGGAGAAAGGTAGGCGTTGATCTTTAAACCATAAGGAGAAGTATTTATCGTATTAAGTATGCTAAATACTTTAGAATCTGCTAAACGGGATGTTTTGTAAATATGTGTGCTTTGTTCAACCAATGCTGAAGAGAATGAATTGACAACACTATCTAAATATCTTTGATCTTCTACCGCTTTAATGAGAGATTGAACGATTGGACTAGATTGGTCTTGCTTTGAAGTAAGATATTTTGCACTATCTAAAGGTTTATACTTTGCTAAATATTTTACTATAATTTCGTTGACTTTTTCATTGTAAAATGTTTTAGAATTACTATGGGTTGCCACTATGCTATCATGCAGTATTTTTCTGATCATATTTCTTGTATTATACCCCTTTAGCAATACCTTATCACGATCAACAGCATTGCTATTGCTTCTATGTCTATTGCTATTTATACTTAGTTTTAATCTAGAAACTTGATTACGGTAGGGATTACTTTCCTCGAGAAACTTTTCTTTATCAGCAGCGTACTGTAAAAAAAACTTTCTATATTGGCTTTCTTGTTCTTTTTTTATAGCAACTTTTTTATCAAGTGAGAGGTTTTGATCAAGAAATTTTGCTTCAATTTTGATCTGTTCATCTATGAAAGTATCTAAAAAATCATTGGCGGAAAGCGTATATGTACAACATAGAAGAAGGAGAAACAGTGTTCGTTTTAACATGAAGCAACCTTTAATTTAATATTAAATTATATCGTAAAGAATTGTTTTTATCATAGGTCTAAGGTCTGTAAACTCTTACATTATGACGATCTTCTGAGTCTTTCAGATATTGGGCATGTAACTGAGACATGATCCCTTTTTCACAGTAAAGCAAATATTCTTTGTCTTGAGGAAGTTTTTTAAATTCTGTTTTGAGTTTATGAAAAGGTATTTTTATGCTCTGAGCACCTGCCTCTATGCATTCATCTTCTGCGCGTATATCTATAACAACATATTCACCACTACTTAGATCACTTATGACTTCTATGGATGCAGCGTTTGCAACATCATCTATGATCTCATCTACATAGATCTTTTGTGCATCTTCTACTGCTTTATCGAGTACGGTATAGTCAAAACGTTTTGCTTCTCTCTCCATACGTTTGTATGAACCATGGGTAATGGGGTTTTTTGAGATCACGCCGCAGTATTCAGGCATATTTTCTGCAAAACGCTTTGTGCCTATATCGTTTGCCATCTTGATGATTTCTGGTTTATTCATGGTTGCCAAAGGACGCAAAATAAGTTTATTGGTTACCTGGTCTATGAGTGCTAGGTTGCGTAAAGTCTGCGAAGAGACCTGTGCAACAGATTCACCTGTGAGTAGGGCGTCTATCTCCATCTCTTCAGCTACTTTTTCAGAAGCTAAAAGCATCAGGCGTTTCAGTGTGACACCCATATAGGTCTCGTGTGTTGAACGAAATATCTCTGTGAGTACATCATCAAAAGGTACAGAAATGAAAGAGACACGATGGGAAGCACCAAACTTATTCCAAAGGTAGAGTGCCACTTGTTTCACCCCAATTTCATGTGCTATACCACCAAGGTTAAAGAAGATGAAATGTGTTTTCATCCCTCGCTTCATGGTAAGATAAGAGGCAATAGTAGAGTCAAAACCTCCTGACATAAGAGACAAGATATCTCCTTGTGTACCTAAAGGGAAACCGGCTAGTCCTATATGTTTTGTTGTAATTATGTTGAGTTGATTGTTGATGAGTTCCATGCGTATGGTCACTTCAGGGTTGTGTAGATCCACACCTTTTGTTTCATTGTGAGCCAACATGTATCCACCAACCGTTTGCTCAATAGTCGTAGAATTAAAAGGGTGTTTACCCGCACGTTTGACACGTACCACAAACGTCTTACCTAAAATCTCTTTTGCCATTACTTCATTGACTTTGACCTTTATCTCATCCAAGGTCTCCATTTTGTCAAACTGCAAGGCTTCAAGTACCTGTTCTATACCCGGAGTGTCGAGTAGGGTTTGTCTTACTTTTACAAGTACATCTATGGGTGTAACGACTTCAAGTTTATCGGAGAATTTTTTGACATGGATATCATCAGAAAAACGGCCTAAAAGTTTAATGAGATTGTTATAGAGTTGCCCAACCATTTGTCGTTTAGCTGAAGAACCTTTGACCATGATCTCAGGAAAGAGTTTTAAGATGAACTTTTGTGTTTTTAGAGATGAAGTTTCCACTGGCGCAGTACCTTGTTTTTGTATGGGTAGTATTATAACACAAAGAGTGTAAATACCTATACTAACTTACTGTGTTTTCACTTCTTTTTCATATAGTTTCACTATAATAAGCTTTATGCATTATGATAGGGGAAATATTATAATATGAGAAGTATTAATACGTATTATACAACAAAAGAAAATCTGGGATCATTTATACGTGATGAGAAGATAGAAAACTCTTCTTCTCTTTTGATCCAGGTTTTTTCTGCCCTAACTGATAGAGATTTCATCTCGACACTACTCTTGGAATTATCACTATTTTTACCTGATGCTGTGATCATTGGAACAACTACCGATGGTGAGATCATGAATGGAAAGGTTTCTTCAGGAAAAGTTGTGCTCAATTTTACTCAGTTTAAAGAGACAACACTTAAAGCAGCAGCCACAGAACATGAAGTAAATGGTTTTTTCTCCGGGAAGTATTTGGCAGAAGAACTGATAAGTGAAGAGAGTAAATTATTCATTGCATTTGTGGACGGCTTGCATACAAATGGAGAAAGTTTTCTCAATGGTATCAGTACTGTAAATGATGATATTCTTGTCGCTGGTGGCTATGCCGGTGACAACAATAAAATGATAGAAACCTTGGTTTTTACTAAAGATCGCATACTTGCCAGAGGGGCTGTTGCCGTCACATTAAACAATAAAAATCTGCATGTACATACAGATTACAGTTTTAACTGGCATCCTATCGGTAATGAACTTACGATCACCAAAGCAGAAGATAATCGTGTCTATACTATTGATGGTAAAAAATCTGTAGATACTTATGCCCATTATCTTGGAGATGATATCGCAAAAGGTTTACCTAGTGTAGGGATAGAATTTCCTCTCATTGTTAACCGTAACGGTTCAGATATTTCACGTATAGCTATGGCAAAAAAAGAGGATGGATCACTTATAATAGGTGGTAACCTCTATGTTGGAGAGAAGGTACGTATAGGGTATGGTGTCAGTAAAGATATATTGAATAAGTCTAAGAAGATCTTGGAAGTTGCATCTAAAAAACCTTCTGAAGCTATTTTTGTTTATTCATGTTCAGCACGTAAATATTTTATGGGTGACGAGATTGAGTCTGAGATCTTACCCTTACAGGATATCTCGCCCGTAGCTGGCTTTTTTACATATGGAGAGTTTTTTACTTCAAATAAAAAAGAACTGCTCAATCAAACAATGACTTTAGTCTCTTTGAGTGAAAGTGATACGGTACATGAAGTAAGCACTGAAAGTTCACTTAAATCATTAAATATCAACCAAAAATCTATGAATGGATTAACACATCTTATTAATATTACGAGTCAAGAGCTTAAAGAAACAAATAAGTTAAACCAACAACTCAAAGAACGTATGGAATTAGCACTTTTGGGAAGTAAAACATCTGTGTTGGATTGGGATTTTACGACGAATGACTTTTATATTTCTCCAAGTTGGAAAGAGATGCTGGGGTATCGTGATGATGAACTGAAAAATAGTACCTATACATGGCTAAATCGTGTGCATCCGAAAGAAAGAAAAGATATTTTTAACCAGCTTAGAGATACAGAGAAGAAGCAATTAAAATATTTTGAAAATATACATCGACTTAAACATAAAGATGGCCACTGGGTTTGGGTGATGGGAAGAGCCCAGATAATTTATGATGAAGAGGCTAAAAGAGTACGTATGGTAGGTACACATACGGATATCACAGAAGAAAAAGAGTTGCAACTCAAATACTCTCATCAGGCACAAATGATCAGTCAAATGCATGAAACAGTCAATACAACTGATCTCAAAGGCTATATTACTTCCTGGAATAATGGATCTGAATTAACATACGGATACAAAGCTGAGGAAGTCATTGGAAAGCATATTTCTTTACTCTATTCCTCCGAAGAGTATGAAAAATTTGTAAAAAGTATCCCTGTTTTAATGCAAGAAGGAGAGCATCGTACTACATTATCGCTTATCAAGAAATCGAAGGAAACTGTTTTGATCAGCCTTTCTCTTTCTCTTCTTAGAGATGACAATGGAGTTCCTACAGAGATTGTAGGTTATGGTCAGGATGTAACTGAACTTCATAAACAAAAAGATATTTTATATTATCAGGCACATTATGATGCGCTTACCAATCTTCCAAACCGAGTACTTTTTAGAGAGAGGTTAACACATAATATTGAATTAGCAGAACGGAACAAAACAGGTTTTGCATTGTTTTTTATTGATATTGATAAATTTAAAAATATTAATGATTCTCTTGGGCATGATGTTGGTGATAAAGTTTTAAAAGCTGTGTCAAAACGTCTTGAAAGCATTATTAGAAAAGAAGATACACTGGCACGTTTAGGTGGTGATGAATTTACTGTGATCATGGATGATCTGCATCATTCCAAAGATGCAACAATTTTGGCAAAAAAGGTTCTTAATGTTTTGGCAGAACCACTCTATATTGATGATAATATGCTTTATGTTACGGGGAGTATTGGTATCAGTCATTATCCGGAAGATGCCGTAGAAGCTGAGTATTTACTTAAATATGCTGATACAGCGATGTATAAAGCAAAAGAAGAGGGGCGTGATAATTATCAGTTTTATTCTTCAGAAATGACCAAGCAAGCTTTGGATCATATGTCGATGAAAACCTCTTTGCAGCAAGCGATTGATAATGATGAATTTATTGTACACTACCAACCACAGATAAATACACTTGACAATACATTAGTGGGACTAGAAGCACTGGTTCGATGGCAACATCCGGAAAAAGGATTGATTTTCCCGGATGCATTTATCCCTATGGCGGAAGAGACAGGGTTGATTATAAAAATAGATAAAATAGTCATGAGAAAGGCTATGAAGCAGATGTCTAAATGGTACAAAGCAGGATTGAACCCAGGTTTACTGGCTATTAATCTTTCTGTACAACAATTGGAGTGTCAGAATTTCGTCGAGCAAATAAAGGAACGGATCAAAATATATAATTTTAAGGCAGAGTGGCTTGAGCTTGAGATCACAGAAGGTCAGATGATGAGAAGACCTGAAGAGGTAATTAGAAAACTAACCGAGATACATGACTTGGGAGTCAGTATTTCTATTGATGACTTTGGTACAGGATATTCTTCGTTATCTCTTCTTAAACGTTTACCTATCAATAGACTCAAAATTGACAGATCATTTGTTAAAGATCTTCCAAAAGATGAAGATGATGTTGCTATTGTTCAGGCAATTATTGCCCTGGCAGATAGTCTTAATCTTGATCTTATCGCGGAAGGTGTTGAAACCTCTGAACAGAAAGATTTTTTAACGAAAAATCACAGTAACTATGTACAAGGGTATCTCTACAGTCCTCCTTTGAATGTAAACAAAATGAGGGATGTCCTTTTAGAACGAAAAATCTGATCTAAATCATACAATTTCACTCTTAATTAAAAGTTATAATATATATTTAAAGTATGATATACTTTGTTATGCAAATGTAATCAAAGGAGAAAAGATGAATGGTTTTGATGCACTTTATACGAAAGCGAAAGATCGTGTTCGGGCATTGTCTGAGTTACCTTCTACTAAAGCAAGGTTCCATAGAAGGAATGCTTGAAGATCGGGGATATAATTTGTATAAAAGTTGTATAAAAGTTCAGTTTTTAGTTGTATCTGAATATTTTATTAGACATGAACCCCTTGTATAGGGCACTTGTGTAAGTAATTACATGAGGGGAGATGTACCTAATGACACTTGAGATGGAGTAAAGCTACTTCACACTTACTCCATAATCCAAGGATGCGCAACACACTTGTATCACAGATCTCACTCAATTAGGTATTTTTACTCTTCAGGACAATCGTGTTTTGAAAGAATCATTTTAACAAAATTGTCAGATGCAAGCACATTTGGAAGTGTTTGTCTATACGCTTGTATTTCTGTATTGTCATCAGTTATTTTATTTGTATAATAAGCTAAATTCATATTTCCTACTACTTTTTTAACTTCATCCAACGCTGTCACAACACCAATCTCTGCAATATTCTTTTGATTGGCTATGAGGTGGGCATAATAACGTATGAAAAGCATCGTCGCACATTTTGAGTTTAATGCATAAAATGAGAGCATATAGTTACTTCCCATTTCATCAAAAGATGCAAAATCATCCAGTGTAATGTCACTTTTTTTCATTTCAAAGTTTAATATTTTGTTAAAGACCTCAGGTTTGAGTCTAATAGAAAAAAACAAACCTAAAATTGTATTTTTATATTCACATACCAAAAAAAGATTACTTGGATAAAGTGCCCACTCTCTAAACTGTTCAATACTTATTTGTGCGTATTCATGGTTTGCATTTTTATGAAGGTCCATATTTATATCCAGGAGTGTATCCATTCTCTCAAAGCTACGCAATGGATAAACATGCATATCATCTACACTTATCGTTTCAGAGGGAAAATTAAGCACAAGTTGTTTATTTTCCCCTAATAGGTTATACATTCCTGCTTTGCAGATAAGTGCTTCTGCTTCTTTTATAGAGAAATGATTCCAGTAGGGCAAAGCAAGTCCTGTATGATTTTGAAAATATTTTATGATACTTACTTGTTTTGTAATTTTAGGTTTAGTAATGTTTCTCTCCCATTTACTTAAAGTATTGGTATCTAAACCTTTAAAATTATCTATATCATAGCTATAAAGGTCATGCACCAATTTTTCCTGGGTGAGAGCACCTTGTTCTCTACATGATTTGAGGTATTCGTTAAAATGCAAATTTTACCCTTAAGAGTTTATTGTTCTGAGTATAGCAGAGATATGTTTCAAGGTTCTATATATGTTTACGTTAAGTTATAATTATTATATCTTTAGTTAATGTATGATATACTATCATTAATATTATTTTTAAATCTAGTCAAAAAATAGGGGTAGCATGAGTTATAGTAATAGTAAAGACGTATCATGGTTTGATGTTATTTTCGGAGTTATCATATTTTCCATTGTTTTAGTTGTGATGGGAGAAAAGTTTTTAGTGCTATTTGGGCAAACAGAATGGTACAGAGCATTAGGCGTTACACTCGGAAGTGTTACAGTGGCAGGAACTATAGGAGTTGTAGCTAGTTTATCTGCTCAATGGATCATTCAAAATATTGTTTTAGTGCTCATTGCTATAGGTGCTTTATGGGCATACAGTTTAACTTTGGTATAAGTACTTATATTTTTAATAGAATTTATATTATGTTATCTAAAGTACTAATGTATTACATATATACTTGACAATGTAATACATATAAGTATATAATCCTAACAGTCAATAAAAGGATATAACTTATGTACCTAAGAGTCAATGAGGAACGATATGTTTCAGAGAGTAT
>QMKT01000002.1 GCA_003646505.1 Campylobacterota bacterium | reverse complement strand
CTCAGCTGGATAGAGCATCGCCCTTCTAAGGCGAGGGTCTTAGGTTCGAATCCTAATGGGTGTACCACTTTATTATTGTTTAGTAAAACAATCACATGCGGATGTGGTGAAATTGGTATACACGCCAGACTTAGGATCTGGTGCTTTACGGCGTGGAGGTTCGAGTCCTCTCATCCGCACCAGCTACCCATATACTGGGACTTTCAAAGACTTTTAAATCAACAAAAAATCATTAAAAAATAAATAAATAATTACCTATGGTGTAATTCGTTGGCGATGGTGGTGATTACGACCAAGGCGATGGATAGGATTTGATTCCATGGCATATATGTGCCTCCTTTAATGGGAATATGAATGTATACGATAACGACAGTGGGAATGGTAAGTTGTGGTTATGGCATGAGAGGGTTAGTTTGTGGGAAGTGTAAGACAATACTCCCTCATATATATACCCTATTTTTGGTGGAAAGTTCCACCTCTTGACAATGTAGGTTATATAACCTATAATATAGGTAATTAAAACTATTTTATAGGTGAATGGAGTAAGGATGTTAGAGGCTATATTCGGATCAAAGAATAGAGAACGTGTACTGCAATTTATCCTTGCAAATGGTGACGGGTATGCCAAAGAGATAGCAGACTTTTATGATACAAGCCTTGACCCTATCCAAAAGCAACTGGAGAAGTTGGAGCTTGGTGGTGTTCTGGTAAGTAAAAATGTAGGAAGAACTAGACTCTTTGTCTTTAGCCCACGTTATGCGTTCTTGAATGAATTGAAAGCACTACTGGAGAGAGCTAGAGAGTATTATGATCCTGATGAGATAGAACGTCTTACCATGGGTCGTAAGCGTCCAAGAAGAGCAGGGAAGCCATTATGAAGCCTGTTTCTCAGATGAGTATGGAAGAGTTGGCTGCTTATGTGTGTAGCAAACTGGGAGAGAACAATATAGAGACCGTTCTCTCTGGTGGTTCTTGTGTGCAGATATACTCACAGGGTAAATATACCTCTGATGATATTGATCTTATAGATAGGTTTAATGGAGGACATACACTCATCAAAAAAGTAATGTTGGATATGGGCTTTAAAGAGCATAATCGTTACTTTGTACATGATGATACGGAGTGGTTCATTGAGTTCCCACGTGGACCTCTTGGAGTAGGTGATGCTCCTGTAGATGATATTGCTACACTGGAAGAAGAGACAGGCATACTCAGGCTATTGACTCCTACTGATTGTATCAAAGATAGATTGGCAGCATATTACCATTGGGATGACCCTCAAAGTCTGGAACAGGCTGTTTGGGTTGCAGAGGAAAACAGATTTGATCTTGCGTCTATAGAGCAGTGGTCGCAGAAGGAACAGGAGATGGATAAGTTCAATATTTTCAAGCAAAGAATAGGGGATTTGTAGTCAATATAGGTGATATACCAACTGATATACTAAGTGATATACTAACCGTCTACAGCCCCCCCCCAGTTTAAGGGGGTTCATTTTCTGCTGCCAAGCTTGTAAAACGGAATATTTTGATCTATTTTGACGGATTAAATCCTCGCAAATCCCTATGTAGCGGGCTTTCACGGGGTTTAAATTTTAGGCTTCGAGTCCTCTCATCCGCACCAGCTACTTTTATATAATCCTCACTAACAATGTCTACATCGAACTTTAATCATTATTTTAAGCTTTCACTAGTTTACGATTGGTAACCAAAACCTCATAACTAATTTACAACTCTTTATTTTTGTGGTATAAGATCAGGGAAAATATAGGATGCAAAGTGTGCATTAAATTTTAGACGTATTGCACTTTTAGGTGTGTCTGATTCTAAAAAGTCCATTTGTATCAACTCTTTTATGAGCGTTGTTGCTGTCCTATCTTTTGTATGTATAATATCCATTACCTTACCTCTTTGCACTTCACCTACCATAAGTAACTCTTTAAAAAGTAACTCACTATATTTAGGAAGAGGCTTTGTGTCAAATAGACTTTCTTTAGAGAGACGTACATAGCTCTCTATCCGTTCATGCAAAGAGTGCATCTTTAGGTTTTTATTCATAAAGTCCACTTGATCTATGGCAATTTCTAGCATAAATTTGATGTAAGAGATAAATGCCTTGGTAGAGAGTGCTCCTCTTCCATCTAAATCACCTTGTCTTACCATGTCTGCAAGGGCTAGGTAGCGTTTATAATCCTCCGAACGCCTAGAGAGTCCTCTTGATGCATTCCAAAGTCCATATCCTTCTAATGACATATTAGAGAAAATACCATCGAGTATGAGTCTAGCTGTTCTACCATTACCATCAAGAAAAGGGTGTATCCACATCAGTCTATGGTGTGAAGCTAAAGCAAAGATGACCTGTTTCGCCTGTGTAGCATAATTTGGTATTTTGTAAAGTAGCTCATATTTGTTAAAGAAGTGTGATAGTTCCGTATAGTCAGGAGCTATATGTTGTCCTACACGCACGTTACTGTCTCTTAATTTCCCTGGTTTCATATTTATAGTTTTATGATTTTCTTTATCTTCAATCTGTAAAAAATGAGCCATATCAGGATGTGAATAAAGCTCACGATGTACATCTAAAACAAAATCCATACTATAAGGTGTTTGTCCTTCTGTGAAATAGCTCTCTACATATTTTTGGACTTCTATGTGAACAAGTGAAAGCTGTTGTAGTTGTTTTTCTTTTGAATCACTTGAAAACTCTTGCCGTGTAGCCTTATCTATATCTATGGGGTGAGTACCCTCTGATTCAATTTGATTGGAGTAATAGCTATTGACCTTTCTAAGTAACTCTTTGATTCCATAAAGTACTTGTGGAGCATGAGAACCAGAAAGTGAGGCACTTTTAATACAAAGTTTCTCTGCCATTGAGAGTAGTTCGGTATCAATATTACCTTGATTATCGTTGGGTAACAGAGGTGTAAAATCCAAAATTAACTCCTTTTGAGAATATTATAGCATAATTATTGCGGATTTATTTGCAGATAATTATAGACATAATAGGCGACTATACGGTATATATTATATACTATACATAAGATTATTATTAATTAATTGCGGATTTTGTTTTCTGTTCTAAATAATTAATCATAGATTTATCTGCAGTACAGAGGCATTTCCCTTGAGATGCTTGAATGGAAAGAAAGTTGGATATTCTTTGATTTATTACTTCAAACTACTTCTTAACATATTTTACAATTTATTGTATACTTCCACTATATAAATTATAATTAGGATTTTTAATGGATAAGAGTTTTATGATGTTCATTGCAATAGGTATTGGATTTCTTTATTTTGTCACCAACTTTGTTGGAGAGCTTCAGGAAGATGATAGCCTTCAAAATAGTGAATATACAGAAAAACATAAATATGATGCCTATCAAAGTGCAGACAGTATAGGTCGTGAGATACTTGATATGACGGGTGCTTCTGCGAGTGTACAGGTGGCTGCATGGAATAAGTCCAAATTAAAAGATGAATTTTTAATGCTTTTCCCTGATTTCTCAGAAATGAAGATCTTTGCTCAAGAAAGAGTGAGAGGCACAGTTCTGCAAGAGAAGATCAGTCAGTCTATTGATAATGTTGAAAATGAATATTTTTCAGGGACTTTAAATACAGAAGGTGCCAAGCGTGCGCTTGGCACCTTAAAGTAAATGGTTTAGCGGCAAGGATCAGACATATTATTCTGATTACTATAAAGATAGACTTCTACACGTCTGTTGAGTGCCTTATTTTTTGCAGAAGTGTTCGCTACGATCGCTTTATCGTATGAGCAGCCTTTTGTGAATGGTCTTCCATTGACAGCAAGTAGATTACCTACGGTGTCTGCCCGTTTTTTTGATAGTTTCTGATTATACTCGAAGCCTCCGTCATTATCTGTAAACCCTGCGACGCCTACAACGGTTTGAGAATAGTTTGCTAAGAGGATCCCTACTTTTTTTACTTTAGTTTTTGCTCTGGATTGTAAGGTAGCTGAATTACTTGCAAACATCATACGGTCTCTGAACATGATCTTGACATAGTTACTATTCTTTGATACTATGATCTCATTATTGGGGTCAAGTGCAGCCAAAGGATCATTGTTTACCCCTGTACCAAGTGCACGTGCTATCTCATTGGCTTGCTCATCCATACTGTACCCGATACCACCACCAACAAGACCGCCAATAGCTGCACCAAGAAGGGCACTTCCGGCATTATGGCTTCCTGAATTATATCCTATGATGGCACCTGCCAATGCACCGGCTGCAGCGCCTGTTTTTGTGCGATCATAACTTTCATCTTGCACAAGACCTGGTTGATTGGAACATCCCCCAAATATAAATGTAGCCAGTGTTGCTACGAGTATGGTTTTTTTAATATGCATTTATTTCCTTTAAAGTGTTTATTTATTGCCATCCGCCTGTTTGTTGAGGAGGAGGGTTGTTGCTGTCTACGGCATTTCCTATGCCTGCACCAACTGCAGAGCCTATCAGTCCCCCTACTACCGCATTGGTACCGCTATGGCTACCGGAGTTGTACCCGATAACAGATCCAACTAAAGCACCAGTCAATGCTCCTGTTTGTGTTGCATTTGAAGGTACTGCTTCATTTCCGGTGCAGCCCGAGAGAAGCGCTGCGACAATGCTGAGAATAGAGAGAGTTTTAATACTATGATGTTTGATGTCTTACCTTTTAGTTGATCTTTTTGCGCAATGATTATATCACAGAAGTGTGCTGAAAAGGTGTCTTTGTTGTGAATATATTTTATTTTTTGACAGATATTATTTTATCATGCCATTGCCATAGTGTCTTTTCAAAGCCCATCTGCTGCGTTTGATAGAAATGTAAAGGAGTTGTGAGATAAGATTGTTTTACCCAGCCTCCAAAATCATGCGGGTAAACATAGGTTTTGGCATGGGTTTTAATATGAGAGGGGATAGGGTATACCTGACCCTCCTTTATGGCATTTAAAGCACTATTTATGGCTAAGTAAGCACTATTTGACTTGGGTGAGGAAGCCAGATAGACCACAAGCTGGGAGAGAGAGATGCGTGCTTCTGGATATCCTATATGTTTAACAATGTTCAGGGTGGAAGAGGCAAGGTTTAGGGCAGGGGGATTGGCATTGCCTATGTCTTCACTGGCCAAAATAGCCAAACGTCTGGCGATGAACTCTGCAGGTTCTCCTCCATCTATGAGCCTGGCAAGATAGTAAATGGAAGCATCTATATCAGAACCGCGAATACTTTTGATCATGGCAGAGGTTAATTCATAGTGGCTTTCGCTCTCGCTGCTCCCTGCCTGCATGGCGTGTGGGCGTATTTGCTTAAGTATTTCCAATGTGATAGGGTTTTCTACCGCATTGGCACTCTCAAGTAGGTTTAGCATGGCGCGTACATCACCCCCGCTTGAAAAGACAAGATACTCTTGTGCATCAGGCTCTAACGTGATATTTTCTATCTTTATGATGTGTTTGAGATACGCAGACATATCGTCTTGACTAATGGCTTGAAGTTCGAAAAGATGTGAACGGGAGCGCATCGCCGCAGTGAGTGAGTAGTAGGGGTTTTCGGTGGAAGCGCCTATGATGAGTGCAGCATTATTTTCCATAAAAGGCAAGAGTACCTCTTGTTGATTCTTGCTGAGCCTATGTACTTCATCTATAAAAATAAGAGGCTTTTCTAATGCATTGGTATACGCTTTAAATATTTTACGTAGATCTTCGATCTTGAGTGTGGTGGCATTCATCTCATAAAAGGGTTTTTGTAAGAGTGAAGCAATGACTCTTGCCAAAGTGGTTTTTCCGCATCCTGGAGGGCCTGAGAAAAAAGAGTGAGGCAGGGCATCTGCTTCTATGAGTTTACGTAAGGATGCATGGGCATCGAGCAGATGAGATTGCCCTACGATATCATCAAGTATTTTAGGACGATATTTAAGTGCAAAGCTTCCCATGGACTAGTCTTTTTTAGAAAACTTTTTAGAGGACTTTTTCTTTTCTCGTAATTCTTCAAGCGCTTCTTTTTCTTTTGCCATTTTGTTTTGCCACTCTTGTTTTCGGGCATTGGCTTCATTTTTAGTAGCAGCTTCAGCATTTGCACGTCTGCGTTTCATAAATTTATGCACATCATCATATTCTCTTCGGGTAAAGTAACGTGTTTTGTTTTCAGGAAGATTATTGAGCTCTATTCCTCCAAAAGCGATACGTTTCAAGTCAAGCACTTTTGCTTCAAAATGGGCAAAAAAACGTCTGAGCTCCCGGTTTTTCCCCTCTGTAATGGTCACGCGAAGTTTTGTAAAGTTCTTACCTTCGGATCTGACTTCAAAATGAGCAAAGGGTGCAAACTCCATACTGTAGATCTTAGATTTTTCATGTGCTCCTGCACGTGCATCATCAAGAAGAAGTCCCTCTTTCATCGCAGTCATCATCTCTTCACTGAGAGGTTTATCGACTTTTAGATTATAGGTACGATCCAGACCACTTTCCATAAGAGCTGTAGCAACCTCAGGGGAGTCTGTTAAGAGCAAAAGTCCTTCTGACGCATAGTCGAGCCTACCTACAGGTACAAAATGTCGGTATTTCCCTGGAAGCTTATGATAAATGGTTGCACGTCCTCTGTCATCTTTTTTAGTAACAAGTACCCCTTTGGGTTTGTTGTAGGCAATGATGGTGAGCTCAGTGCTTACTTTGACATGCCTTCCTTTGACATAGATATGGTCTTCTTCTTCTACTTCGTAAGCAAAATCTTTTAAGACTCTTTTATCGAGTGTGACCTCTCCTTCTTCGATAAGTTTATCTGCTTCTCTTCTGGAATACTTTGTGTTATGTGATATATATTTGTTAAGTCTCATGCTTTCCTGTCTTGTTTACTTTTAATTCCGGCATTGATAAGATCATGTATATGTAATACACCAATGATCTTTCCTTCATCCGTTGTGATCGGGAGGAGTTGTATCCTTCCCTCTTCTATGATCTCAAGTGCCTCGCTTGCCAATAACTCGGTATTGGTATATCGTTTAGGGTTTTTAGAGGCATAGTCTATGGCAAAATGTTCTAAACTAAACCCTTCTTTCATAAGTGCACGCCGAAGATCTCCATCACTGAGGATAGCGACAAACACGCCTTGTGTATCAACAATGAGTACGGTGCCCAATTTCCCTTCACTCATGGATACAACGGCATCTTTTAATGTTGTTGATGTGTTTATGATAGGTAGATCATCTGTTTTCATGAGGTCTTTGATCTTGATAAACAGTTTCTTGCCTAAAGCCCCTCCCGGATGGAAAGAGGCAAAATCTTCTTGTTTGAAGCCTTTTTGTTCCATGAGTGCAACGGCTAAAGCATCACCCAGTGCCATAGTCAGCGTAGTGGAAGTCGTAGGTGCGATCCCTAATGGACAGGCTTCCTTTTCAACGGAGATATCAAGAAAGACATCTGCGTAAGAGCCCAGCGAAGAACTTGGATTTCCTGTAAGCCCTATTAGAGGGATATCAAAACGTTTGATATGAGGAAGGATCTTAGTCAGTTCCTCGCTCTCTCCACTACTGCTGATCGCCAGGAGGGTATCTTCTTTACCTATCATACCCAGGTCTCCGTGTAGGGCTTCCGTGGGATGCAAAAAGAAAGAGGAGGTACCAGTGCTTGCAAAGGTGGCAGCCATCTTTGCCCCTACCAGACCAGACTTTCCTACACCTGTGATGATCAGTTTCCCTTTGGTGTTCAGTATGAGTGCAATGGCATCAAGGAAATTTTGGTCTAATCGTTTAGCTGCTTTGTTCAGTGCATCAGCTTCAATATGAAATGTCTCTTGTGCAATCTTGATAAGGTTCATGCGTCTACTTTAGATTTTGATGTATGATTATAGCATAGAGTTAATTATTACCCATCATAGGTTTAAGTATTTAATTGTTGGGGGAACAGTAGGGGGTATAGAAAGTAGAGAGATCACTAAAATAGTGATCTCCTTGGCTTAAGCGTTATGAGAGTAAGGCTTTTGATTCTATGACCCATGCCTCTTTTTTGACTCGTGATGCAAAGAGTGTATGTGCTTCCAGCCATATCATATTTTCTTCTGTCCAATTTGCGATCTGTTCAAAATGGAATATGCCTGAATCGTTGAGCTTTTCTTCTACCTTTGGTCCGATGCCTTTAATCTTTGTCAGCTTGTCTTTTTCTCCATTGCGTGGCTCAGAAAGGAGTTCAGGTATTTCGCCAGCCTTAGTATCTTCCAACTCTTCTAATGCCTCGAGTGCATTCTCGATAGCATTTTCTGTAGGTATTTCCACTTCATCTGATACAGTTGTCTCTTCCGTCACTAAAGTTTCTTGACTAGGCTCTTCTTCTACGGCAAGTTCTACTACTTCTAGCTCTTCTTCCGAGTTATCTTTTGTCTCCGTCTTGGTGCTTGTAACAGGTTTTGATTTTGCTGATTGACTTTTAGCGACAATGTAACCAAGGGCAAAACCTATAAGTGTAGCGAGCAGTAAACAGATAATGATTTCTAAAGCGATTTCTAACATAATTATTCTCCTGATGTTGGGTTGTTGGTTTGATTAATCTTATTGTAGGTAAGGTCTCTGGCGTTTATGAGTTCTTTTTGTACCTCAATCAGATGCAATTCTTCTTTATTCATATGGGTTATCGCAGTAGATCTATTTTCTAGTGCTCGCTTGATGAGTTGCTGTAGGTGTAATTCAAATTTATCTCTATTTTTGAATGCAACTTCTCTGTCTTTTAATGCTTGCATTAGAGTATCAATTTCTTCGATATCTTTTTGCTTAGCAGGAGCAGGTGGAGTTGCAACGAATGTTTCTTGTTTGATCACAGGTGTTTGCAGAATTTCTGTTTCACTCTTTGCAATTTTTATCTCTTTTTCTATGGTTGTTTTTTCTTCTAGCTTTACTTCCGTGGTCTCTTTTTTTATCGCAGGAAGAGGTGTAGCGGCAATTGCTGTCATAGTATTTGGAGGGCTGTCATTATATTTTGCATGAAGAACGTCCGTTTTTTGATAGACGCATGTAATTATAAGTAAAAACAAAAGCACTAAAAGTGCTAAGATGGATTTTTTCATAGTGTTCCCTTTCTTGACGCATTAAAGAGAGAATTGTAGCCTTTTCTTTATTATAAATAGATTAAACTTATAATTATAATTTGTTTGTATGATAATAATTGCTGCCCAAAGGCAGAAATTATTTATATGATGAAGATAGTAGGGATGATAAGCGGATATCTCTTTTTTGTACGAACAACATGTTTTCTCACGACTGAACGTATATCATTTTCAATATCTTTGTGGTTTTTGAGTGCTTCAGGTTTCATGTTAAGAAGCATTGTCTCAAGGAGCACTTCTATCTCTTTTGCAAATTTCTTATCATCTTTATCTGGAACAAGACCATGAGAAGTGACCACAGGTTTACCAACCACTTTTTGGTTACTTTGTGAAATTTGTGCCACTACATTCACAATACCATCTTCCGCAAGCTTTTGTCTGTCAAGTACGACATCATTCTCTATGGTCATATTGTTTTGGTTGTCAATGTATGTTTTACCACTTTTAACTGTTTTTACTTTCTTAAGATACTTCGTTGTGATCTCTACCTGATCTCCATCAGACATTAGTAAGATATTTCTTTCATCCACGCCACAGTCAGCAGCTGTTTTAGCATGTTTGGCAATGTGATTATATTCACCGTGAACTGGCAGAAAGAACTTAGGCTGAACGAGTCTTAAGATCAGTTTTTGCTCTTCTTGTGCTGCGTGTCCTGAAACATGAATGTCTCCAAACTCTTTATAACGAACAGTGACCCCTGCTTTGACCAGTTTGTTCATTAGCCCAGAAACAGAAGCTTCATTCCCTGGGATAGCAGAAGCAGAGATGATAACCGTATCTGATGGTTTTAGTTTAATGTGTCTGTGTTCATCTGTGGCCATACGGTTCAATGCAGCCATGGTTTCACCTTGTGAACCAGTTGTGACGATGAGTACTTCATTGTCAGAATATTTTGGTACTTCATGTACTTCAATAAAGTTTTTGTCAGGAATGTCTACAAAGCCTAACGCCCTATTTGTCTCAATATTCCGCTCCATAGAACGTCCTATAACACAGATCTTTCTGCCATGTTTGACTGCACGTTCCATAGCTTGGAAGATACGGTGTACATTGGATGAAAAGGTTGACATGATCACTCTTCCTTTTGCAAGGTCAAAGAGTACATCAAATGTTTTTCCTACTACTTTTTCACTTTTGGTAAATCCAGGGTTATGTGAATTTGTTGAGTCAGAGAAAAGACAAAGTACCCCTTTGGCACCATAGTAAGCATAACGATGTAGATCCATAGTATAGTTATCTACAGGTGTATGGTCTATTTTAAAGTCTGCCGTGTGAATGATAGTCCCTGCAGGTGTTTCTATAGCAAGTGAACATGCATCAATAATAGAGTGAGTGTTATGTAGCCATTCTATCTGTAGGTCACCGAGCTGATACTGCTTTCTCAGTGTGACAAAGTTAAATTTATTTGTGTGTTGTGAAAGTCCATGTTCATTAAATTTATTTTCTATCATAGCAAGTGCAAGAGGTGTTGCATAAATAGGGAATTGTAATTCTTTAAACAAGTAAGGCATTGCACCAATGTGGTCTTCATGACCGTGTGTGATGATAATATAGACATCTTTGGTCTCTTTGAGTGTATGCAAGTAAGAGAAATCAGGAACTAAAATATCAACACCATGCATTGTCTCATCAGGGAAAGACATCCCTACATCGATAATGATAGCGGTTGTCTCTGTTTCAAGTACAGCCATATTCCCACCGATCTCACCAAGACCACCCAGTGGCGTGAATCGGATCTTTCCTTTGGAAGACATATCGATTTGTTTCCATGGGTTCATGGTAGCGTCTTTTACGCGAGCATTCTCTTCGATAGATGCTCTCATTGTGTCATTTACAGTGGTAACATTTTTTCTTCGACCTTTGTTTTTGTTCCCGCCGCCTTGACGGTTTTGATTGTTCGGCTTATTCCCGGGTTTATTACCTTGTTTAGGATTAGGTTGGTTATTGTTATTATTTTTGTTTCCACCACCTTGACGGTTTTGATTATTGTTTCTATTATTAGGGTTAGGCTTTCTGTTCCCGTCTGGTGCTTCTTTATCCTGAACATTACCATTTACGTCTCTATTAGGATTTGGTTTTTTGTTAGGATTTGGTTTTCTATTGGCATTAGGGTTGGGACGATTGTTGTTCCCCTCTTGTCCTTCTGCTCTGTTTTGACCATTGTTATTTTGTCTATGTGGGTTAGGTCTTCTCTCTCTTGGTGTATTACTGTTTTGCGTTTTTTTCTCTTGATTTTGAGATTTTTCGTTGTTTTGTGGGTTGTTGTCCATCTAAAGTATCCTTTAATTCATTATATATGTGATGATAAATAGATGTCTCAGCTTCATGGGGTCGTAAGTTAGAATCAAGTTCTAGCTTGATAAAAGTTTTATTGACAATATCTTTTGAAAAAACAGTGACAAGATTTTTAGAAAGTTTTTTGCGCGGTTGGGCAAATGCGATCTTTAAGAACGCTTCAAACTTCTCGTCATCTCGTGACTTATTTTTTTCTATTAAAAGCACGGCAGAAGTGACGTTTGGTGCGGGGACAAATGCTTCGGGCTCAACCTCGAAACAGAGTGTCGCTTTACCTACAGATGCAGCAAGCACAGAAAGAGCAGAAAACTCTTTTTGTTTGACGTTTGCAGCAAATTTAACGGCAACTTCTTTTTGAACCATTACCAAAATAGACTGGCACTGTTCATCTTTAAATGCTTTTAATATAATATTGGTCGCGATATAATAGGGCAAGTTGGCTACTAAATGATAAGGTTCATCCAGTAGGCTTCCTGACTCCCAACGCTCAAGCACATCGCCGCATCGTAACTCGAAGTTTCCTTTGTGGATGGATTCTTCAAATTCAGATGTGAGATGCTCACATAATCTTTTATCAACCTCAAATGCTGTGACATTACGAACTTTTACAAGTTCTTTGGTTAAATCACCTAAGCCAGGTCCAATTTCTGCGACTTTTAAATCGTCATTGGGCATCGCTTGGATGATCTTGTGAAGATAAATATCATTCTTCAAAAAATTCTGACCAAATTTCTTAGATGCAAATTCGGCTAAATTATCAATAATCATACTACAATCTACCTTTATACTCTATACTTATCCTCAATTTGGGATAAGTTTTGTATAATTCTACCATAATTAAATCCTTACTATGTTATATAGGCACGGAATTCTATTAATATATTTTTATTATTGATGACATAGTTCAATTAAAATGGAGAAGAACAGATGGATTATTTTGCTAAACGTATTATACCTTGTTTAGATGTAGACAATGGACGCGTTGTTAAGGGTGTGAATTTTGTTGGCTTGCGTGATGCAGGAGATCCTGTTGAAGTAGCATATCGTTATAATGAAGAAGGTGCTGATGAGATCACTTTTCTTGACATTGGTGCAACACATGAAGGACGCGACACCATAGTGGATGTGGTCAGACAGGTGGCGAAAGAAGTATTTATTCCTTTGACTGTTGGCGGAGGTATTCGTGAACTTTCTGATATTTATAACTTATTGAACGTTGGATGTGACAAAGTGAGTATTAACTCTGCAGCGATTAAAAGACCTGACTTCATAGAAGAGGGAGCCAAACGTTTTGGCTCTCAGTGTATTGTTGTGGCCATAGATGCGAAACAGGTTGCCTCAAACAAATGGAATATTTTTACACATGGCGGAAGAAATGACACAGGGATGGATGCATTAGAGTGGGCAAAAGAAGCGTACGATAGAGGGGCAGGAGAATTACTTGTTACTTCAATGGATGCAGATGGTACAAAAGCCGGCTTTGATAATAGTCTAAATAAGAAGATAGGTGAACTTGTCAATATACCTGTTATCGCCTCTGGCGGAGCAGGAACTATGAAACACATGGAAGAAGCATTTACTCTTGGCAATGCAGATGCAGCATTGGCAGCATCAATCTTCCACTTTAAAGAGATTGACATTATGGAATTAAAAAGCTATCTTAGGGAAAAAAATATTCCTGTGAGGTTATAAATGTTTATCTGTGCCGGAGAGAGTGAACAGTTTAATTTTGCTTTACCTGTGGGTATTGGCATGACAGATGTTGCGATCAATCTAACAAAATTATGTATGTCTGAAAAACCAAAGTTTTTATTTTTTGTGGGAACTGCAGGCTCGTATGGTGAGAAAAAAATCTTTGATATTGTAGAGTCTAAAACTGCTGCCAATATTGAAAACAGCTTTTTTAATGCAGGAGCGTATACCCCCATTGACAATATGGTGAGTACTGCAGAAGATGTTTCACGTGAAACTATTGTGAACTCTTCGAATTATATTACGACGGAAAAAGAGGTTGCCAAAGCGTATCTTAACAAGAATATTCATTTGGAAAATATGGAATATTATGCTGTACTTAAAGTGGCAAAGTCATTTCGTATTCCTGTCGCAGGTGCTTTTATAGTGACAAATTATTGTGATGAAAATGCACATAAAGATTTTATTGATAATCATAAAGAAGCGATGATTAGACTAACGAAGTATATTAAAGAAAGTAAATAAATGAATACAAGAGAGGCATTAAATGTCGAGTCCTAAGAAAATAATACAAGACCTAACAAAAGAAGAATTAGGTGAACTCATCAAGCCAAGCTTTCGGGCAAAGCAGATATATCATTGGATCTATCATAAGTATGCAGACTCATTTGCTACAATGAAAAATCTTCCAAAAGAGATGAGAGAAAAGCTAGAGCTAGAATATACTGTTGCACCTTTAAAGCAAGTGATGGTACAAAACTCTAAAGACGGCAGCCGTAAATATCTGTATGAACTTCATGATAAACATACTGTGGAAGCTGTACTACTTCTTATGCGTGATAAGGAGTACCATAAAGATGGTTCCGTAAAGCATCAGGAGCGTTATACAGTCTGTATCTCTTCTCAAGTAGGGTGCAAGGTAGGATGTGCTTTTTGTTTGACTGCAAAGGGTGGTTTCATGCGAAACCTTACTGCGGGTGAGATCGTTGAACAGGTACGTTTGATAAAGAAGGACAATGACATTGCTGCCAACCGCCGTGTCAATCTTGTATATATGGGTATGGGTGAGCCACTTGACAACCTGCCTGAAGTGGCAAAGTCTGTCAAGATATTTGCAGATGAAGAAGGTATGGCAATAGCAACACACAGACAAACTATCTCAACTTCTGGACTAAGCTCTAAGATTGAGAAACTAGGAAAGATGGAGCTGGGTATTAACTTGGCTATCTCACTCCATGCGGTAGATGATGAATTGCGACAACAGTTGATGCCTATTAACAAAGCATACAATATTGCTTCTATTATTACGGCTGTAAAAAACTTTCCTGTCAATGATAGAAAGAGGGTCATGTTCGAGTATCTTGTTATCAAAGATATCAATGATGATCTCTCCGCAGCAAAGAAATTACTTTCCTTGCTTGACGGTATTAAAGCAAAAGTAAACTTGATCTATTTTAATCCTTATGGTGGTACAGAATTCAAAAGACCTTCGACAGAAGACATGAAAAAATTTCAAGAGTACTTAACAACACATGGCCTGCATTGTACAATTCGTGAATCTAAAGGATTAGATATCTCGGCTGCATGTGGTCAGCTTCGTGAACAAGAATTAGAAGGAGAAGTATAATGGGTACACTTGATTTGGTTATGTTAGGATTTATTATTGTTGTTGCTATTATTGGTATAGGATTTTTGATTATTGAGTCTCGTTCGGATGATGAAAAGTAGGTAAATGTTTCATGTGAAACATTACGTGTATTGAATATCTCTTTGTATATTTTATTTTAATGTAGTCTATTTTTGATACTCTTCCTCCCAGTTGCTTTTTCTTTTTTGTACTACGATAAGATAGAAAAAAGCGTAAGCGTCATAGATTAATTTTTATTGAAAACCCTTTTATCTTTAGCATATATCAAGTCCTTCATCCCTTTAAAATCCTCCCTACTTTCTATCAGGAATTTGTTACCATAAATGAAACTGAGACTTTGTGCATGGAGCATAAGTCTTGGTGCCCCATGCTGGATAAGTCTATTTTCTTTGCTTTGTGTTAGTTCCAGATAATCATTGCTTGCTTCATAGCTTGCACCATAAATGGGGTCACCTAAAATGGGATGTTTCACGTGAAACAAATGTACTCGTATCTGATGTGTTCTTCCTGTATGTGGATAGCAGGCTACAAGTGTAGCATCAAGGTCTTGATCATACTCTAAAGGGATGAAGTCAGTATGTGATGCCTTGCCCTCCTTGGATATAAATACTTTATGTTTAGTCTGACTGTAGTCATTGTTTATCTTGATAGACTCATGAGAAGAGAAAGGTTCTACGAGCTTTCCATCTACCCAGGCAAGGTAAGATTTTGTGATGCTTCTATCTTCAAATGAACACTTCAAATATGACTCTGCTTTCTTATGCTTACTTGCCAATAAGAGTCCTGAAGTTTCCATATCGATGCGATGCACAGCATTGGCATTATCGCCTGCAATGGTACGTATTTCATCTAAAAGAGAGTATGGGGTAGCCATGGTATTGGGATGGACTAAAACACCTGAATGCTTCTCGTAGACCATAAAGTTCTTGTTATGAAAGAGTGGACTATGACCTTTTGATGAGGGCTTGAAATAGACAACTTCAACATCACCCTCTATGGACTCACCAGTATTAAATATAGATTCCTCACCGATCAGTAATCTGCCTTTTGCCAATACACGCTGTGCTTGCCCCTGTGTGAAATTGAATGTACGCATGATAAATAAAAATGCAGGCATCTTCTTTGGAATATTGAATTTTTCTTTGACAAATGGCATAATGTGCTTACCTCTTTATAACGGGAATTTTGATAGAATTGTATCAAATTTTTATAGACATAAAGGTATACAATGATTGAAAGATATTCAAGAGAAGAGATGGCAAAGAACTGGACGATGCAAGCAAAGTATCAAGCATGGCTTGATGTTGAGATCGCAGTTGTCAAAGCATGGAATAAACTTGGGCTCATCCCGGATGATGATGCACAGAAGATAGTTGACAATGCAGGATTCTCTGTTGAGCGTATTGACGAGATAGAAGCAGTGACAAGACATGATCTTATTGCCTTTACAACTTCTGTATCTGAAACACTGGGTGATGAGAGTAGATGGTTCCACTATGGTATGACATCTTCAGACACAGTTGACTCTGCTGTTGCTTTACAGATGACAGCATCACTTAAGATCATTATTGAAGATACTAAAATGATGATGGTGTCAATCAAGAAAAGAGCAGAAGAACACAAGATGACACTTATGGTTGGACGTTCACATGGTATCCATGGTGAGCCTATTACTTTTGGTCTTGTGTTGGCAGTATGGTATGACGAAATGGCTAGACACTTGACAAACCTGGAGCAGACGATGGATGTTATTTCAGTAGGTCAGATCTCTGGGGCTATGGGTAACTTTGCACATGCACCTCTTGAGCTTGAAGATTATGCGATGGAAGAGCTTGGTCTTAAATCAGCACCTGCATCAAACCAGGTTATTCAAAGAGACCGTTATGCGAGACTTGCGACAACACTTGGACTGTTGGCGTCAAGTGTTGAAAAGTTTGCCGTACAGGTAAGACACTGGCAACGTACAGAAGTGTATGAGTGTGAAGAATATTTTGCAAAAGGTCAAAAAGGATCTTCTGCAATGCCACACAAAAGAAACCCTATCTTGACAGAAAACATTACAGGTCTTGCACGTATGGTAAGAGCATATATTACTCCAGCTATGGAGAATGTAGCACTCTGGCATGAGAGAGATATCTCTCACTCGTCAACAGAGCGTTTCTGGTTACCAGATGCATTTATCACTTGTGACTTTATGATGCACCGTATGAATAATGTAATTGCCAACTTGACAGTTATGCCTGAGAATATGATGAAAAACTTAAACCTAACCGGTGGGTTGGTTTTCTCTCAAAGGGTTTTATTGGAACTTCCTAAAGCAGGAGTGAGCCGTGAAGATGCATACAGAATTGTACAACGTAATGCAATGAAAGTTTGGGAGAAGATCCAACAAGGAGACTCAACAACCAATGAAGATGGTGAGTCACTCTATTTACAATACCTGTTGTCAGATGAAGAACTGGGACAATCTCTTTCAGAAGAGCAGATAAGAGAATGTTTCAACTTTGACTATTATACAAAGAATGTTGACAAAATATTCGCAAGAGTATTTAAATAGGTTTACAGCACATCATCTTGCACGAGATATTTCACGCTGTACAAATGTGCAGCTTTGAAATCTTTTGTACAAGCGAATGCACTCTAATCCTATTTTGATTTTAGTGTTACTTTTTCTACCTAAGTTTTGTATTTAATTACTTACTCTTTCTAACTTTTCCCCACCTGCACAGCCTTTCAAAAAGTATTCCTTCTCCTTATGAAAAAGATGTCTAAAAATGATACAGTAATTCAAAAATACACAAGGTAAATTTGAGTAAAATCTGATTAATCATTGTCACAAAATAAGATGACAAAGCAACACAAAAGGACAGACTAATATGATCAGAGTTGTCAAACGAAATGGTAGAGTAGAAACTTTAGATGTATCAAAGATTCAGAAATATACAGCAGCAGCAGTGGAAGGTCTTGAACGTGTCAGTCAGAGTGAACTTGAAGTAGACGCGAAGTTACAGTTTCGTGACATGATCTCTTCAGAAGAGATACAAACAACACTCATTAAAACAGCCGTTGACAAAATTGACATTGACAGACCTGACTGGACATTTGTTGCGTCTAGACTTTTTCTTTATGACATATATCATAAGTCAACAGGCTTTACAGGTTACAACCATCTACGAGAACATTTTGAACGTGGAGAAAAAGAGGGACGTATTGTTCTTGGTCTAAAAGAGAAGTATGACCTTGACGATCTGGATGCCTATCTGAAACCTGAACGTGATTTACAGTTTACATATCTTGGTATCAGAACACTTTATGATCGTTACCTTCTTAAGAACAAAGAGGGATCACCTATAGAACTTCCACAACAACTCTTTATGGGTGTGGCTATGTTTTTGGCGCAAAATGAATTTGATTGTCAAACATGGGCAAAAAAGTTTTACGACATCTTGTCAAAATTTGAAGTGATGGCTGCGACACCTACATTGTCAAATGCCAGAACACCCAGACACCAATTGAGTTCATGTTATATTGGGTCAACACCTGACAACATTGAAGGTATTTTTGATGGGTACAAAGAGATGGCATTACTTTCTAAGTTCGGTGGAGGGATCGGTTGGGACTGGTCACTGGTTCGTGGTATGGGTTCATACATAGATGGACATAAACATGCGGCAGGAGGAATCGTACCTTTCTTGAAAATTGCCAATGATGTTGCCATCGCTGTTGACCAACTTGGAACACGTAAAGGTGCCATTGCAGTTTACATTGAACCTTGGCATGTTGACATTCGTGATTTCCTTGATTTAAAGAAAAACTCAGGAGAAGAGCGTCGTAGAGCACATGACCTTTTCCCTGCAATTTGGTTAAATGATCTCTTTATGTCAAGAGTGGCAGCAGATGAAATGTGGACACTTTTTGATCCATTTGAAGTGAAAGAGTTGACGGCACTGTATGGTGAGGATTTTGAAAAACGTTATCTGGAACTTGAAAATTCAGATGACAATATTGTCAGGGAACGTATCTCGGCTAAAGGACTTTGGAAAGATATGCTTCGTTCTTACTTTGAAACAGGTAACCCTTTCCTTACATTTAAAGATACAGCGAACAAAGCAAACCCTAACAAACATGTAGGTGTCATCAGATCTACAAATCTTTGTACGGAGATATTTCAGAATACAGGACCTAACACTTACAAGACGCAATTTACATTTGACGATGGCACAGTAGAATCTTATGATGAAAATGAAATGTTGACTGTAGACAATGGCATGACAAAGCCGGCGAAGAAAGTGACAGCACTTGACAGCCTAAATGGTAAACAGATATGGATAGTAGATAAAGAAAAAACGGATGGTGACACGGCAGTGTGTAACCTTGCCTCTGTCAACTTGTCAAAAATAAATACGACAGAAGATTTGGCACGTGTTGTACCTACAGCCATTCGTATGCTTGACAATGTGATTGACTTGAACTTCTATCCTCTTGCAAAAGTAAAAAAGACAAATGAAAAATCAAGATCCATAGGTCTTGGTGTTATGGGTGAAGCTCAAATGCTTGCAGAAAGCAGTATTGAGTGGGGAAGTCATGATCACTTTACAAAGATAGATGAAGTGATGGAATCATTCTCTTACTATACAATAGAGTCATCAAGTAACCTGGCACTTGAAAAAGGACAGTATCCGACTTTTGAAGGTTCAGATTGGTCTAAAGGTATTTTCCCTATTGACAAAGCAAATGAAAATGCTTGTAAACTTGTTGACAGAGGTGGTCTGTTTGGTTATAACCATGATTGGCAAGCCTTAAAAGAAAAAGTTAAAACAGATGGTATGAGAAATGGGTATCTTATGGCTATTGCACCTACTTCGTCAATCTCTATCTTGACAGGGACAACACAGGCCATTGAACCTGTTTACAAAAGAAAGTGGTTTGAAGAAAATCTTTCAGGACTCATTCCTGTTGTTGCACCAAACTTGTCTGCGGATACTTGGCAGTATTATACACCAGCATATGATCTTGACCAAAATCTTCTTGTTAAAGCAGGGGCTATACGTCAAAAGTGGCTAGACCAGGGTCAGTCATTAAACATCTTTATTACACTTGACAAAGCAAGTGGTAAGTATTTAAATGAGATTTACATGAATGCATGGAAGTTTGGATTAAAGTCTACTTACTATTTACGTTCTCAGTCTCCTGAAGCTTCTGGAGATGTTGAGGATCGTTCACAGGAATGTGTGGGGTGTCAATAATATCAGTATTTTATAAACAGCTAACGCTGGAAATTTAATTTTTGTAGCAGTTTATGTATCTTTTTAGTAAATATATTATCTAGTTATATTTAAAACTATTATAATTCTCTAAAAACGATTTTATGCTATGCAACAGACACAATAAGATACTTTAAGATCTTTTTTAACCCATGGTATGAAAAGTAAAATAAAAGCGCTTATTTTAGCCCCTAAAAAGAGACTGTTTTGACGTATAAAGTATGACCTTTATCAGTCACCCAAATAAAGTTGTCTCGGTCTTGCAATTTTTGAGGTTTTGTCTTTTTTGAATTCTATCCATTGGGTTATCCATCCGACAGTTCGACCTATGACAAAAATAGGCGTGAACATAGATTTTGGTATTTGGAGAGCAGTTAAAATGATTCCGGTGTAAAAATCTATGTTAGGGTAAAGATTACGTGAAACAAAATAATCATCGTTTAATGCGATCTCTTCTATTTTTCGGGCAATAGCCATAAGCTCGGTATCAAGATTTAATTCTTCTCTTAGTTCATCTTGCAGACTTTTGAGTATTTTGGCTCTTGGGTCAAAATTTTTATAGACTCTGTGACCAAAACCCATGAGTCGGAAATCATCATCCGGGTCTTTTGCTCTTTGTATGAAGGCTTCAACATTTTCCACAGATCCAATATATTCAAGTTGGGCAATTACTGATTCATTGGCTCCTCCATGTGCCCGCCCCCAAAGTGCCGAGATACCAGAACTTATGGCAACATAAGGGTGTGCACCTGTTGAAGCAACACCTCTTACCACGGTGGTAGAAGCATTTTGCTCATGATCTGCATGTAGGGTGAATATGGTATCTAGGGCACGCACTTCTACATTTTTTATCTCTTCATGACCATTTGGGCAAAGGTGCATTTTGCCTCCAGGATAAGCACGCATCATGGTAAGGAAGTTTTTTGTGAAGCCTAGGTCTATGTCTGGTTGTATGAAAGGGATACCTAGAGAATGTCGGTAGGCAAAGGCTGCGATAGTTGGCATCTTGGAAATGATACGATGTGACATCTCCAAAAATTCTTCTTCTTTGTTCATCTCTATATGGTCATTATAAAAAGTAGACAGTGCGGTCACCGCGGCAGAAAGTGTAGCCATGGGATGTGCATTGTCGGGAAAGGCATTAAAGAGATGACGCAGACCCTCATGCAAGAAAGAACGGTGCCTTATTTCCAGGTCAAAGGCATAGAGTTCCTCTTTTGAGGGAAGACGTTTGTTAAGAAGTAAAAAACATGTCTCAAGGTAGGTATTGTTTTTTGCTAAGTCTTCTATGGCTATACCCCGGTAACGTAACTCTCCCTTTCCTCCATCGATGAACGTCACGGTAGATTCACACGCAGAGGTAGAGGTGAAACCAGGATCATAGGTAAACATACCTGTGTCAGCAAAAAAGGTTCTAACATCTAGAACGGATGGTCCTCTTGTTCCCTCTAAGATATTGTATTCGTAGCTGTCACCAGTCATGTTATTGGTGAGCGTCATAGTATTTTTTTTCATGATAATAATCCTTTTCTAGGGATAGCCTAATTGATTTACTATAGCGTGCGAGTGTAGAATGTGTGTGTATTTACTCCGTCAGATCATTTAAAAACTGTGTTTCATCATAGTTTAATCCAAGAAAATCAACGATGATCTTAAGATCTCTTTCTGCATTTCCAAGACAGGAGGTAGCCCCAGGGCTTGGTGTCATATTGAAGATCAACCCGTTACCCGGATTAATGGAGGCTTCTCCCAGCATGAGTTTTTCTTTTTCTTTGTCTAAAACTTGTGGGCGGACTCCTCCAAAACCATCTGCATACTCTATGTCATCGACACTTAAAGAAGGTACGATTTTCTTGGCATCCTGTACAAAGAGTTTTTTGTTGATCAGAGGCACTTCAAATAAAAAGTTTTTAAAGATGTAGTTTCTAATATCTCTGTCTTTGAGCAGATCCCAAAATATTTTGATTATTTTTGAATCAAAATTGAGGGTTTTAAAAAAGTCCAAATAGGTACCTGGTTTATATCTTTCAAGTTTGGGGAGCATAAGTGCTGTTGGTCCGAATCTTGTTTTCCCCTCAGCTAAAATATCCGGGTCCCCATGCAGTGCGGCAAAAGGTAGTTTGTTGTTTTGCACCATATAGACTTTACCATTAAGAAAGTGCCCGTCGGTCATGTAAAAACTGCCGGCCATAGGCAGACAACCCATATGTTTACCATAACCCATTTTATGGGCCAAAAAGAGTGAATGTGCTCCAGCATTGACCACTACAAAATTAGCTGTATATGTTTCTCCCTTTGTAGTAGTGACCTTAAATGTTTTATCTTCCTGTTCTTCTATTTGTTCCACGTGCGAATGGTAAAAGATATCTGTTAGGGTATCTGAGGCTTCTTGCGCCTGTTTAGCCAGTGCTTCCGACATGGCTCCAAAATCAACAGTCGTATATTGTGTGTCTGTTCCCATGGCAAGGATAGGTTCAGGTCGTACTTTTGTTTGTTCTAGATCAGTGTAAACAATTTTTGGTTCAAGTGTTTTGAGTTTGTCAACATCCCACAATTCAAGATAAGGAAAGAGGTCTTTAAATTCATTAAATCTGTTTTCTATAAATGCGACTTCCTTTTTCCCCACACCCAGTGCCATTTTCTGATGGGAGAACATGATCTTGTCTTCCAATGCATATTGCAAACAAAACTTTTCAACCATTTTTGCGGTTCGTTTGGTTACTTTGGCTTTTTCCAGCGTATAGTTTGTTTCTATATCTCCTACATGGATGGTTTGAGAGTTGCTGGTTCCTTTAGAGTTTAGGGTTGACAATGCTTCATATTTTTCAAGCAGACACAAGGATTTTACATTGGTATATTTGGCCAACTCATAAAAAAGTGCTGTTCCGGAGATGCCTCCTCCGACGATCAAAACATCATAATGATTCTTTTTCACAGGTGTCTTCTTCATAGGTTAAAGTACCTCTAATTGGTCTGCTATTTTTTTAGCAATGGTTTCATAGTTCCTGGTTTCAAGAAGTCTCTGTTGTCCATGTTCCCCCACCTTGGCAACCTCATCTTTGCTGAGACTAAGGAGGTGTTCCAGCTTTTTGCTAATGTCATCTTGGGTAAAGTCACAAAACCATGCATCATCACAGTCAGTAAAAATAGTACCTATATGCTCTGCACGGGTCATAAGACAAGGCACGGCAGAGGAGTAGTAATCAAATACCTTCACAGGGGTAGAAGCGTTATAGATAGGGATATCAGGCAAAAGTGCTACCCCTATATCTGCTTTGGCTATAAGATCAATCAATGCTTCTTTTGTTTGTGCATTACATAGCTCTATGTGATCTTTTATGTGAGGGTAGTTTTCTAACATTTTTTGCGCATAAGGTATGTCTCGTGTGGAGATAATAAGTTTCCATGTATCACTTTTTAGTTTTGAAAATGCATCTAAAACAGTTTCAAATTCTCTTACCTTATCTAGTGTTCCTTCATACACAAATCTTTTTTCATCTTTACTGTGTTGTTCGTTTTTATGGAGTAT
>QMKT01000001.1 GCA_003646505.1 Campylobacterota bacterium | reverse complement strand
CAGGTGCGACCATCATTGGCGGCTTACTGACAGGATTGGACAGAAAAACATCCATGGAGTTTTCTTTTTTACTTGCTATCCCTGTCATGGCGGCGGTCAGCGGGTATGATCTGCTTAAACATTATCAAGATTTTGCAGATGCCAATTGGGGTGCATTTATAATCGGTTTTATCACGGCATTTATTGTCGCTTATTTGACGATCAAACTTTTTCTTGTATTTATCGAACGTTTTACTTTTGTAGCATTTGGTGTGTATAGGATCATTTTTGGAGTGATTTTACTTATGGTGATATAGGGGACAACCCCCGTGTTGTTTCTGGGCGGACACAGGGGTCCGCCCCTACATTGAATTTATAGAGTCTCTTATGAGAGCCTCTCTTAAGTTCAAAATATTTTTTTGAACATTTATTATGAAGGTAATAACTATGAAATTTAGTGAATTTGATTTTCACCGTGACATCGCAAAAGGTGTGAAAATAGCAGGGTTTAAAGAACCAAGTCCTATCCAGGAGCAAGCGATACCAATTATAGCCAACGGGTCTGATATGGTGGGGCAAGCACATACAGGTACAGGAAAAACAGCCGCTTTTGGTCTACCTATGATGGACAAACTTGCCAAAGGTGAGATAGAAAGAGCTTTGGTTATTACACCTACGAGAGAGTTGGCAACACAAGTGGCAGATGAACTCTATCATCTTGGACGTTTTGCAGGTATCAGAACATTGACCGTTTATGGTGGTGTAGGGTATGGACGCCAGATCGCACTGATACATAAAGGTGTACAAATTGTTGTAGCAACACCTGGAAGACTCAAAGACCTGTATAAAAAAGGTAAAATTGATGTGTTTAACCCAGAGATAGTCGTACTTGATGAAGCAGATGAAATGCTTGATATGGGCTTTCTTGAAGAGATCAAGGAGATCTTTGAATATATCCCTCAAAACAGACAAACCTTATTGTTTTCCGCAACCATGCCAGAGCCTATCAAGGAGTTGGCAAGCAATATTTTATATCAGCCTGAATTTCTCTCAGTGGTTGGGGATGAAGAGACGACCAATAATATTATAGAACAACGCTATTATGTGATCAGTGAGAGTCAAAGAGATGATGCTATCGTAAAACTTTTGGAGACAGAAGAGACTAATAAATGTATCATTTTTTGTCGTATGAAACGTGAAGTAGACAGACTGGCTGAACATTTACAGGCACTTGGTTTCAATGCCAGTGGTTTACATGGTGACCTGGAACAAAGAGACAGGGAAGTGGTGATAAAAGCCTATAGAAGGGGTGAAACAAAGATCATGGTTGCAACAGATGTGGCAGCACGTGGTCTTGATGTGAAAGATGTCACACATGTATTTAATTATCATATTCCTTTTGATCCCCAATCTTATGTACACCGTATCGGTCGTACAGGACGTGCGGGTAAAAGTGGACAGGCAATAACACTGGTAACACCTGAAGAGTTTAAAGAGCTTCAACGTATACAAAAAGAAGTGGGTGCAGAGATGCGTTTGGCTACGATCAAGAGTGCTGGAGGTCTTGATGATTCGGGACGTGAGTACTTAGCAGAGCAGATAAGGGATATTCATATTCATAATGATGCAGCAGATATGCTGGAGTATATGGGTGATATAGATCAAACGTTACTTTTAGAAAAGTTGATTTCCCGTTTGATCAATGATGAACAACAGAATGTGGGATCTCAGATCGGTTATGATCAAAACACAGTTGATGAAATGCTCCAGGGATATATAGGAGAACAAAAAGCTACACGAAATAACAATCGTCGAAAAAAGAGAAGATAATTCTTCTTTTTTACCTAATAACAAGCAAAAATGTTTTAATATTTAGGTTATATATACAGAAAGTGAGATTAAATGGAAGAAGCTAACTTACTACTCGAAAGTTTAAAGTTTATGGTATTGGGAATGACAGTTGTCTTTACATTTCTTGTTATACTTATACTTGTCGTAAATTTTCAGGCAAAGATCATTGCTAAATTTTTCCCGGAAGAAGCGCCTGTCGCACCCAATACTGCGGATAAGGCTGACGAAGCACATCATGTTGCAGCGATTATCGCAGCTGTTGCAGAGTTTCGCAAGAACAAATAAATGACAAATCATAAAATGCAAGGTATTATAAATGGCTAAAAAATATATTGATGTAATGGATACAACTTTTAGAGACGGATTTCAATCTGTTTTTGGTGGTCGTGTACTTATGGACGACTTTTTTCCTGCAGTAGAAGCAGCAAAAAAGGCAGGAATTAATCACTTTGAATTTGGTGGTGGAGCGCGATTCCAATCACTTTACTTCTATTTACAGGAAGATGCATTTGAAATGATGGACGGGTTTAGAGAAATCGTAGGACCAGATGCGAATCTTCAAGTACTTTCACGTGGTATAAACACAGTGATGCTTGACACCGGGTCTCGTGAAATGATAGATCTCTTTGCAAAAATGTTCAAAAAACACGGTACAACTACTGTACGTAACTTTGATGCATTAAACGATGTAAACAATCTTGCATTTTCTGCAGAAATGATCAAAAAACATGGTTTAGATCATGAAGTGGTTGTAACAATGATGGATTTACCTCCAGGATGCAAAGGTGCACATGATGTAAACTTTTATGAGCAGACACTTAGAAGTATTTTAGATTCTGGTATCTCTTATGATTCTGTATGTTTTAAAGATGCTTCTGGTACAGCAAACCCACATAAAGTATATGAAACTATTGCTATGGCAAGAAAACTTCTTGGGGAAAGTGTTCACCTCAGACTACATACACATGAGACAGCAGGTGTATCAGTTGCATCATACTTAGCAGCACTTGAGGCAGGAGCAAATGGTATCGATATGGCAGCATCACCAGTCTCTGGTGGTACTTCACAACCAGATATTTTAACAATGCTTCATGCAACTAAGGGGACTAACTATAACCTTGGTGATTTGAAATTAGATAAAATACTTAAATATGAAGAAAGACTGAAAGAGTGTCTTGCCGAATACATGGTACCACCTGAAGCAACGCAGGTTTCTCCACTTATACCATTCTCACCTATGCCTGGTGGGGCACTTACTGCCAACACACAAATGATGAGAGACTCAGGTGACTTAGATAAGTTTGATGATGTTATTGCAGCAATGAAAGAGGTAGTTGAACGTGGTGGATATGGTACATCTGTAACACCAGTAAGTCAATTCTACTGGCAGCAAGCGTATGCAAACGTAATGTTTGGTCCATGGAAGCAAATTGCTCCAGGTTACGGACGTATGGTACTTGGTTACTTTGGTAAAACACCTGTACAACCAGATAAAGAGATCATGGAACTTGCATCTCAAAAACTTAAACTTGATCCAACAATGGAAAATCCTTTGGACATTGCAGATAGAGATGAAAATAAATCTATTGCGCACTGGACTAAAGTGTTGGAAGATGAAGGATTGGAAGTAAGTGATGAAAATATTTTCATTGCTGGAGCTTGTGACCAAAAAGGTATTGCGTTCTTGAAGGGCGAAGGTCCTTTAATGGTTAGAAAAGGTAAAAATAATTGTAGTGGAGATGAAGAAATGGCAGGAAATTATACAGTAGTAGTAGATGGTAAACAGTATAGCGTACAGGTAGCAGAAGGTGAGGGTGATATCCAAATTGCACCAGCAACGATAACTGCGGTAGCAGAAGCAGCAGCACCGGCACCAACACCAGGTGGAGCAGGCTCTGTAGAGATCAATTCTCAAACACCGGGTAATGTATGGAAGATCCTTAAAAATCCAGGTGATGCTGTAGCTGAGGGTGATATTATTATGATCCTTGAAGCGATGAAAATGGAAATTGATATCACAGCGCCTAAAACTGGTAAGATTGCAACTATCAATGTCAATGTTAACGACTCAGTCGCAGACGCACAACTATTAGCCACAATGGACTAAATATGAAGCTTAAACACTTTTTACTTTCGTTATTGTTTGTCTTTTGGGCTTCTACGTCAATGGTACAGGCGAGTGCTGAGCACATAGCACCTCCTGCACCTAGTGAAGAAGTTGCAAAAGAATACCAATCAAAGACGATCAATGAACTGTTGGTAAGTTTTTGGGAAACAACTGGTATTAATGCCATTACTGATTTAAATGATGGAGAAAAAACATCTGAACCTAAGGGTTCGGCATATGAAAGAGAGATGAGCTGGTTTGAATCATCTCTGGGTCGTATTATTATGATCATTATTGTATTTATCCTCTTTTATCTGGCGATCGCTAAAAACTTTGAACCACTTCTTCTTATCCCTATTGCTTTTGGTGGATTACTGGCCAACATCCCTTTAGCAGGTATGGGTGGTGAACACGGTATGCTTGGTATTATATACAATATGGGTATTGCCAACGAATTCTTCCCTCTACTCATTTTTATGGGTGTTGGTGCAATGACAGACTTTGGTCCGCTTTTAGCCAACCCTAAGACAGCGATCCTTGGTGGTGCGGCTCAATTTGGTATCTTTGGTTCACTTGTTGGAGCTGTAGCGATAGGATTCTCATTACAAGATGCTTCTGCAATTAGTATTATTGGTGGGGCAGATGGTCCTACTTCTATCTTTATTGCCAATCGACTTGCACCAGATATGCTGGGTGCTATTGCTGTTGCGGCGTATTCATATATGGCACTGGTACCTGTTATTCAGCCTCCAATAATGAAGCTTTTAACAACAGAAGCAGAACGTAAGATCGTTATGAAAACAGGTAGAAAAGTACACAGACTTGAAAAACTTTTCTTCCCTATTCTTGTATTGCTGCTTACTATAATGATACTTCCTGAATCTGCACCACTTATTGGGGCATTTACTTTTGGTAATTTCGCCAAAGAGTCAGGTGTGGTAGATAGACTTTCAAATGAAATGCAAAATTCACTCATTAATATTGTGACTATTTTCCTTGGGCTTGGTGTTGGTTCTAAACTTGCAGCAGATAAGTTCCTGGTTGCTGAAACTATGGGGATCATGGTTATCGGTCTTCTTGCATTCTCAGCAGGTACAGCGATAGGTGTACTTATGGCTAAACTTATGAATAAGTTTTCAAAAGAGCCTATTAACCCACTGATAGGAGCGGCTGGAGTTTCAGCTGTACCAATGTCAGCAAGGGTTGTATCTAAGGTTGGTTCTGAAGCCAAACCAGGTAACATTCTTCTCATGCATGCTATGGGTCCAAATGTAGCTGGTGTTATTGGTTCCGCAGTTGCGGCAGGTGTATTACTGTCTATTTTTAAATAAATTCTAAATCTAAAGTGATATATTTCACTTTAGATTTATTTTTTAAAGTATAAGTCAAAAAATAATGTTTTTTGACTTATGCTTTAGCATAGAAATTACTTGTTTACAAAGAGGATACTATGAGTACGAAAACGCCCAACGGACTTGATAAACTGGGATTAAAAGACATCGGCGATGTTTACTATAACTTAAGTTATGATGAGTTGCAAGCGCACGAAGTAAATAGTGGAGAGTGTAAAATCTCTACATCAGGTACAGCAATGTGTGATACAGGTATCTTCACGGGACGTAGTCCAAAAGATAAATATTTTGTGGATCAGGCACCTTCAAACGAACATATCGCTTGGGGTGATGTGAATGCAAAGATAGATAAAAAGATCTATGATGAGCTTCTTGATCTGACTTTAACACAGCTTTCTGGTAAAAATATTTATGTAACAGATGTTTATGCCGGGGCGAGTTCTGCATCTAAGCGTTCAGTACGTTTCATCTCTGAAGTAGCTTGGCAGGCACACTTTGTTAAAAATATGTTCATCCGTCCTACAGAGTCTGAGCTTGAAAAGTTTGAGCCTGAGTTTACTGTATATAATGCATGTAAGACAGTGAATGAAAAGTATAAAGAACACGGAATGAATTCTGATGTCTATGTGCTTTTCAATGTAGAAGATAATGTTTCGATCATTGGTGGTACTTGGTACGGCGGTGAGATGAAAAAAGGTATTTTTTCTATGATGAACTACTGGTTGCCATTAGAGGGTAAGCTTTCTATGCACTGTTCTGCAAATGTTGGAGCAGATGAAGACGTATGTCTTTTCTTTGGGCTTTCTGGAACAGGGAAAACAACACTCTCTACAGATCCTCATAGAGCACTTATAGGTGATGACGAACATGGTTGGGATGAACATGGTGTCTTTAATTTTGAGGGTGGATGTTATGCTAAAGTAATCAATCTTGATAAAAAGTCTGAACCAGAAATTTATGGTGCTATAGTTAAAGATGCACTCTTGGAAAATGTTGTAGCAGACGGAAATGGGCTTGTAGACTATACTGATGGTTCTAAAACAGAAAATACTAGAGTCTCTTATCCTATTGAGCATATTGAAAATCATAAAAAAGATCTTCAGGCGGGTCATCCAAACAATATCATTTTCCTTACAGCAGATGCCTTTGGCGTTCTTCCACCAGTATCAAAATTAAGTAAAGAACAGGCAATGTACTATTTTCTTTCTGGCTATACTGCGAAGGTTGCAGGAACAGAGAGAGGTATTACTGAGCCTGTTGCAACATTCTCAGCATGTTTTGGTGAAGCATTTTTACCACTTCATCCAACAGCTTATGCAAAACTTCTTGGTGAGAAGATAGATAAACATGCTGTAAATGTATATCTTGTAAATACAGGTTGGACAGGTGGAGCATATGGTGTCGGAAAACGTATGAGTATCAAAGATACGCGTGCCTGTATCAATGCTATTCTTGATGGAAGTATCAATAAAAGTGAATTTGATGTTACAAAAACGTTCCATCTTAATGTACCTAAGACACTTGGGGATATTGATCCAAATCTTCTTAACCCACGTAATGCATGGCCCAATAAAGAAGATTTTGATGTACAGCGTGATAAGCTGGCAGAAATGTTCATTAAGAATTTCCACCGCTATGATGACAATGGCGGAGAGTTCGACTACTCTTCAGCAGGTCCACAACTCTAAGATTCATCCCCACATATCATTGTGTGGGTAATGGATAAACCTTCGTTAGAAACTAAATTCTTATACCATTTTCACTGACATTTTTAATATGACATCAAAATTCAATAATAGATTCTTATATTAGGATACATTTACTCTTATATTGTTCTAAGAAATTTATACTACAATACAAAAAAACTTATTAAAAGGAAAAAATATGGATGTAAATAAATTTAGAGCAATATGTAGACCAATTAGAATTGTAGTAGGTCTTGCATTGATCGTTGCAGGATTTGTCACTGGTATTAACTGGTTCTATTTAGGTGTAATCCCACTTATCGCAGGACTTGTAAACTTTTGTCCAGCATGTATTATCACTAAAAAGTGTGATGTCGAAACAAAATAAAACAAATGGGGAGACTTTCCCCACTTGTTCCCCTTCTCTTTCCTCTATCATCCAACAATTCAACCATCCCACTATTTAATAAAGTATAATTTTATAATAAAATACTCTTAAAGGAATAATATCATGGATAATCTTACCCAATATTTGAATGAACATACCCATGATGAACTACATCCTTCAGAGATAGCCAAACTTCTGAAAGATCTACCGGAAAAAAGTTTTAATGAAGCCGTGCAAGCCATACCTAAAGAGCTTATTGCGGATGTTGCTTTGGAATTACCCGATAGATATTTTGAGGATGTTGTTGAATCTTTTACGACCAAAGAAATCGCAGAGTCTCTTGCCGAACTTGAATCTGATGACCAGACAGACTTTATTCAGGAACTTGAAGAACGTGATAAGGAAATGGCTAAAGAGGTTTTTGATGAATTAGACAGTGAAGACCAGGCTGATATTTTACAACTCAAGCAGTATGCTGAAGATGAAGCCGGTGCCTATATGCAGATTGAAGTTTATACGGCAAATCTTGAGCATACGGTACATGATGTTATCAAGGATTTTGCAGAACTTAGAAAAAAAGATGAACTTGAAAATGTAAGTTATTTGTTTGTCACAGATAAAAATCATATTTTGCGTTATGGCATAGGTTTAGACAACCTTTTAGTCTTTGACTTTGATAAAACGATTCAGGAAAATATTGAAGAGAATGCAGAAAAATTTAATACAATTGTTGGGAATGATCATGATGATATTCGTGATATTGTACAGAAATTTCAAGAATATGATCTCTCTTCACTTCCTGTCATTGATGAAAAGGGAGTATTGGTAGGTCGTATTACGTCAGATGATATCTATGATATTATAAATGAGCAAGCCACAGACCAAATGTATAACCTTGCAGGTGTTAATGATGATGCTGAGGAAGATGAAGATATTTTCAAAGCGGGTAAATCACGTGCAATTTGGCTTGGAATAAATCTTATAACTGCTATTCTTGCCTCTTTGGTCATTGGGGTTTTTGAGGAGACTTTACAGACCTATGTAGCCTTGGCTGTATTGATGCCGATCGTAGCTTCAATGGGTGGAAATGCAGGAACACAAAGTCTCACTGTTGTTGTACGTCAATTGGCTCTTGGGGACATTGCTCAGCATGATGCGTATAGAACGATTAAAAAAGAGGTCATTCTCTCTCTTGTAAATGGTATCTTTTTTGCTATAATCATGGGATTAATAGCCTCAATATGGTTTGACAAAGGTTTGCTTGGCATAGTTATAGCACTTTCTATGATCATTAATCTGTTGAGTGCAGGGTTCATTGGTTCAATGGTGCCATTGTTACTCAAAAAAATGGAAATTGATCCAGCTATAGGAAGTACAGTAATACTGACTACCGTAACTGATGTTGTTGGCTTTTTTAGCTTTTTAGGTCTTGCGACCATCATTTTATTATAAGGATTATTTTACCTTAATGGACTTGTTACTTTTATATTTTTTTGGAGCGGTAATTATATCATTTATCTGTTCTGTTTTGGAATCAGTGTTGCTTTCAGTCAATATGCCTTATATCTCAGTGTTAGAAAAAGAACGACCAAAAGTAGGGATACTTCTTAAATCCCATAAAACCAATATCAATAAATCTATAGCTTCTATTTTGATCTTAAATACGATAGCAAACACTTTGGGTGCTGCTGCTGTGGGTGCGCAGGCAGAAAGTTTATATGGCGCTGGAGCAGTCTTCTATGTTTCTATTATACTGACCTTTGCGATTTTGTTTTTTTCGGAGATTATACCTAAAACAATGGGTGCAGTTTACTGGAAGTCTTTAGCCCCAACGGCTGCATATTTCATACAGTTTTTTATCTGGATCACTTATCCGATCATACTTTTAACCCTTTTTGTGACCAACCGTATTAGTAAGAATGATGAAGGCCTTAGTCTTACTAAAGCAGAACTCATAGAAAGTACATTGATGAGTGAAGATGAAGGTGTTCTTGATGAAAAAGAGTCAGATGTTATAGAAAATATCTTACTGCTTGACAAGATAAAGATAGAAGAGATACTAACACCCCGAACGGTTATATTTGGACTTGACGGTAAAAGAAGCATTAAAGATATTGTAGAGAATGAACCTGCCATTTTTAAATTTTCAAGAGTTCCTGTATACAATGGTGATATTGAAAAGATCACAGGAATCGTGATGACCAAAAGAATCTTTAAGCAGGCATTGGAAGATGATTCTGTAACACTTGGAAGTATTCAAAAAAATATCTATAAGATCAATGAGAACATTCCTGTTTCTATGGCACTGGATCTTTTTATTAAGAAAAAAGAGCATATGTTTTTAGTACAGGACTCTTATGACCAGACGGAAGGTATCGTGACACTTGAAGATTGTGTTGAGACTATTTTAGGTGTTGAGATCGTAGATGAGAGTGATTCTGATGCAGATATGCGCGAAGTAGCTAAGCGTCAAATGCGTCTCAAGCGCAGGTTTGAAAACACAGAGCATACTTTAGACTGATGTCATTAGCTACACTGGGGTTAACCGCTGAGATACTCAAAGCCCTTAAAGAAAAAGGCTATGAGTCTGCAACCCCCATACAAAAAGCACTTATCCCTGTAATGTTTACCCGTAGGGACATTATGGCTGGAGCACAAACAGGTACAGGTAAGACTGCAGGATTTGCTTTACCTATACTTCAGGAACTCTCTAAAACTTTTGTAGAAGGAAAGCATTATCCTAAAGCAGTCATTCTTGTACCCACCCGAGAATTGGCGAGGCAAGTACAGGCTTCTGTTGAATCGTATGGAAAGTATCTGCCACTTAAAAGTATAGTACTCTATGGTGGTGCAAACCTTACTTCTCAAGCAAATAGACTTAAAAAGGGAGTTGATATCATTGTATCTACTTCCGGACGTCTTTTAGAGCATATCAATCAAAAAAATGTCAATCTTGAAAGTGTGGATTACCTGGTATTGGATGAAGCAGATACTATCTTGGATATGGGATTTGTGCATGAAGTCAGCAAGATACTTCAACATTTACCGGGGAGACGTCAAAATATATTGATATCTGCCACACTGTCGGGATCGGTAAAAAGACTGGGTGAACAGATCTTGACTAAGCCCAAACTGATCGAAGTAGACAGTATGGGTACCTCAGCAAGTTCTGTAGAACAAATTGTATATCCTGTAGAAAAAGAGAAAAAATCAGAACTACTCTCTTACCTTATTGGTTCACGTAATTATCAACAGGTTCTGGTCTTTGTACGAAAGAAAGAAGTTGCTGACGAAGTAACAAAAGAGCTTAATCTCTCGGGGCTTAAAACAGTAGTTATCCACGGAGGTAAAAGCTCAGGTGAACGAAGTAGAGCTCTGGCAGGATTTAAAGAAGGAAAAATCCGTGTACTGGTTGCTACTGACATTGCTGCACGAGGGTTAGACATCCCTTCACTGGGTGTGGTAATGAACTATGATATTCCACATGTTACAGGTGATTACATACACCGCATAGGACGTACAGGTAGAGCAGGGGCAAAAGGTTTGGCTATTACGCTTATATCGCCATTAGAAATGGTGGCACTCAAAGATGTAGAAAAGCTAATGGGAAAGGCCATATCTCAAGAGAGACTTGAAGGGTATGCGCCTAAAGTTATAGTCACCCAAAAAGGTGCACGTAAAAATCCAAAAGAGCATAAAGCAACCGATGGTGCTTTTGGTAAAAAGAAAAAGTCAGTAGGTGTCGCACCTAAAAGTAAAAAACGTAAAACGACCAAGCGTGACGGATTTAAAGCATATGATGCAGCAAAACCGAAAGATGATAAGAAAGATAAAAAGCGTGGGAGAGGCAGAAAATAGTCTTTAGTGGCACCATTGACTTTCACAAGGTACACCATCATTATCTCCATCCATTTTTGTGCCTCTACAATTTCTAATAAAAAATTTAGCTTCTTCACATGAATGCATTTGTGAACAATGTATTCTACCATCACATTGATACGACTTATTTGATATATGAGGTATTTTTTTAGTTTTTTTGACTGGGTTTATGACGGATTTTTCTGTGAAAGTATCTTCTTTGAATGATTGCTGAATTATGGGTTCAATAGGATTTAATTTCATATAGGTAAAACCACCTATAATTATGAAAGCAATTAAAAATATTATTTTCATTTAATTATTTTTCCTTCAACGAAAATTTTCCGATCTCTTCTAGAAATGTTGTTGCATACGATCCCTTAGGCAAGTAAAACTCAACGGTTAATTTTTTTGTATTTTCATCATAGGCTGTTTCTACCTTTTTTGGCCATATCCATGCAAAACGTCTGTCTCCTTTGAGGGCACTCAGTTCTGTATCATCAAAAGGTTCTTCCAGATAGTAGGCATCAGATTTTGCACGTTCAACAGTTGCACCACAAAGTAACCCCGTAGGAGATATCTTTTTTTGTTCAAAAGTCTGGGCAGACTGATACATATCCTTGACGTAGTTGAGTTTACCATAAGGGTATGGCATGATGACATCCCCTAAAAAGAGTTTAAAGAATTGAGGCTGTTTTGCCAATACTTTTACAAGTTCTTCAGGATATTGTAGTTTTTTAGCTGCCTCAACTATGTTGTTTTCAGCAATAACAGTAGAGAGCTTCACTCGTGAACCTAGCCATCTGTTGTAAAGGTGGCTTTGATAGGCTGAAACAAGTAATTTCTCTTTACTTCCTTTGAGTCTTTTACCAGAATGGGCGATCTCTTTCCCTTGTAGATAGGAACGGCTGTCCTCACCAAAACGTTGGTACCCGTAATAGTTTGGTATACCGTCTTTTTGCATTTTTTTAGCAGTGGTATTAAAAAACTTTGCATCTTTACTGTCAATGTCATGCAGTATAATGGAAAACCTGTTTCCTTTGAGATGTCCTATTTTAATAGGGGCTTTGTTGTAAGTACGTTCGAGTATTTCTATTTTTTCTGTGGTGAGATTTTTATTGAGCTCTTTTTCATGCCTTTTTGGAAGTGAAATGTATTGTATAGTGGTTGCATTTTTGTCTTTAAGACCTGCATACCCTATGTCACGTTCCTCTAATCCTGTTGCTTTGGCAAGGACAGTGATGAGTTTCCATGTACTCATATCTGTTTTTTTCACTTTGAGTATGAGGAAATTACCTGTACCTGTGAAAGTATAAAGAGGGAGCTCTTCAACAAAAAAACGTTCAATGGTCTGTTGGAAATCAAACTGCAGCGGGGTATGTGTATAGGCATAATTTTTAATGTGATTCATGTAGAAATTATAGCAAAATTATTATCTAGAGTGGGCATATTAGGTAGATAAATAGTAAGGGTATATTTTATCTTTGATAACAATGACATGAATATGATTTAGACAATAAAATATTTAGATTAAAAGGGCAGTAACACCCTTTTAATTTAGAGTAATGACATCTTAAGTTTTTTCATATCTATTGCATCAAGGTATTGTTCAAGCACGGCAGAATTTTTAAGGTTTTTACCATCAATCTTTACCATGATCTGTCCTGCTAGAAGCAGGGTGATTTCTGTATTTTTCCCCTCTGTCTTTTTGATACCTTTAATACGTTTATAACGGTATGGTTTTGTATTTTTATCAGCAGCTGCCATCATAGGGTTGTTTATCATCATACCTACCATCGCTATCATCGGCGAGTTTGCAATGATCTGGATATGAATATTTTCATTGTCACGCAGATAATTCGCACCGATAGTGGTTCCCCCGCCAAGCATAGACATCGCAGCCTGTGCAGCATTATCATCAGTTTCTCTAGTCCAGCCGTCCAGTGCAAGAGGAAGAAGTTTTTTATTGTCATCCTGGACAAGTTTGTCGATTTGAGCCATCGCAAACTTTAGCTCATCTGCAGCTATCTTATACTCTTTATTTTGGTATGCTTTGATTCCTGCATGTATCTGATCTTCAATCTCGTCAGCCATAAGAGCTGTGTTCATTAACATCGGTAATGAAATCAGTCCTGCAAGTAGTATTTTTTTCATTCTTTTTTCCTTTAATTTGATAACCAAAAAAGTTGGTTCCTTTCATAAGTATATCGATTCTATACTTAGTAAGTTAATTTAGTATTAAAAAGTCAAGTCTGTATTAAAAAGAGAGTGCATGTATGGCAGACAATCTAAATGTTGACATTACAAATCATAAGGCATAAATTCCTATGAACTTATAGTTATAATAAGTTTAAGTTAACTCTAATATAAGTTTTACTATAATTCTGCATAACAAAAAAAATAAAAGGGTACAAAATGAAAAAATTTATTACAACTTCTGTAGCAGTAGCTGCATTATTAACAAGCGTTCAGGCTGAGTCTGATTTTGATATGAATTCAATGGTTAAAGACATGAAAGAAGCTATGGTTAGCATGAGTAAAGATGCTAAAGATTCTATGGTAAGTATGAAAGACGGTGCTGTTGAGACTTCAAAAAGTGCTGAAAGATCAGTAACAACTGTAAGTGCAGATGCTAAAGATACAACTGTAAAAGTATCTGATGACATGAGAATAATGGAAGTAAACACTTCTAAAGATTCAAGAGATACAGTAGTAGCTGTTTCAACAGATTCTAAAGATGCATTGACTAACACAACTAAAGATCTTAAAGATTCTTCAACTGTAGCATCTAAAGATATGAAAGATTCTGCAATGGCTGTATCTAAAGACTCAAGTGATGTAGTTAAAACAGTATCTAACGACTCAACTGCATCTGTAAAAACAGTATCTAACGATTCAGCAGCATCTGTGAAAACAGTATCTAATGATTCAGCAGCATCTGTAAAAACAGTATCTAATGATTCATCAGCATCTGCGAAAACAGCATCTAATGATTCAGCAGCATCTGTAAATACAGTAGCAACAAACACTAATGATTCTGTAAAAACAGTATCTAATGATTCAAGAGCTTCTGTTGAATCAACAAACACAAATGCAGCTGCTTCAGTAAAACAAGTTTCAACTGATTCTTCTGCTTCATTAAAAAGTGTTTCTGATAACGTAAATGATTCTACAAAAACAATCTCAAAAGATATTAAATAATACTTAAGCAACTCTACTTAGAGTTGCTTTTTACGATCCTCCTAAAACCAACTAAAAGGGAAGAAATTATCCACACTTCCCTGGTGCACATTTCATACCGTTAAACTGTCCTGTTAATGTACCATCCATACTACTCCCATGCATTTTATCCATGCGCTCTTTCATCATTTGCGGGTGTGCTATGAATTTGTATCCTTTGTAAAGTGTGATGCTTCCATAGAGGATAACCAGCAGGGAAGCCAGTTTCATCATAGTACCACGTAGTGATCCTTTTTGTAAGAATTTGGTAATGAATCCTAAAAAAAAGAGTGCAGGTATGGTAGCCAGTCCAAATGTTGCCATCACTAATGCACCCGAAAGTGGATCTGCTGTACTTGCTGCAATGATGGCAAAAGCGTAGACAAGTCCACAAGGGATGATCCCATTGAGTAAGCCTAAAAGATAAAAACTTTTATAGGATCTGTCCAACATGAGTTTTTTGAAGCTGTTTTGATACCAGGTGTATTTTGAAACAGACCATTCTGCTGAATTTAAAAACTTGAGATTGCCAAGAAGTGAAAGACCGGCGAGTATCATAAGTATACCTGTGAGTACAAAGAGTATACCTTTTGTTGTGGGAGTAAATGCAAGTACTTGCCCTGCAAAGCCAAATAGTGCACCCAGTATGGTGTAAGTGCTGACACGGCCAAAGTTGTAGGCCAAGTGAGCATAGGTCTGTTCCCAATAACTTGTTTTTTGATCTATCTTTGTGGAAGAATAGGCAATAACAATACCACCACACATACCAATGCAATGTCCTACACTGCCTAAAAAAGCCGTGGTAAGAATGATAATAAGATCGAGGTTCCCCATCCGTAATAATCCTTTTGTAAAACTATAGTATACTTTGATTAAAATAGTGTTAAGGATAGTGTAGTGTTTAAAAGCTTGAAACGGACTGTTATGAAAATGTTTAGGGAACTTCTAGTGTATCATCACAGTTCTTTGGAATATAGAGCAAAAATTTTGACACTTATGGTCTCCTCAAATGGTGCGATCTGTGAATGTGAAAGTGAGAAACTTAAAGTGATTGCAAAAAGTATTTATGGTGATGATGCAGAAAGAGCGGAATTGCTTTTAGATACAATCAATGAATATCATATGAAGATCATTAACCAGAATGGACTTGATTTTGAACACCTCATTCAACTTGTTGAAAAAGAAACCAAAGCTGTAAAACGTTTTGCAGGTAAAATAGATATGAAACTTCTTATGCAATTGCATGAATGTGTGGAGAGTGAAGAAGATATACTTTTTCAGCAACGAATACTGGAGTTCTTACAGGGACTAAAGGATGAGTATGGAGTGGTATAGGTTTATCATTCATGGAAAAGTACAAGGGGTTTTTTATCGCAAGTCTGTATCTCAGGCACTGATGAAAAAACAGTTTAAAGGTTATATACTAAATCTTAGTAATGGCACAGTAGAAGTGGTGGCAGAAATATTTGACGATGAGTTTGATCTCTTTATGGGTATATTAAAAGATGGATCTCAGTTGAGTAACGTAGAAGACATTAAGTATGAGATCATTAATGATGCAGAGTTTACAACGGATGGTTTTGAAATACGATAGCAGGATAAGCAGATGAGCTCTGGTTGGGGATGTCAGTTCATGGGTACAAAGGGAAATGATACAGAGTGGTGTTTAAAACTGTATCATCACTGTGAACCTGGATGTAAAGGATGTATTATTGCAGGTCAGGTTGAATTTACGCAACCCACTATCTCCGAAGAGCAAGAGAAAAAAGTGAAGAAGAGATCGGATAATCCTTTGGAGAGATAAAGTATCTTAACTGATAAATGAAAAGAAACTTAGGATGTTGTAATAATGAATGGTATGGTTGGGCTAATAACTCAAAAATATTTTGTTACAATAAAAGAACTAACATGTAGGAAAATGATAAGATGAAAAATATAATAAATAAAATAGCGTTAAAAACGGGTTTAATTCTAGTAATGTCGAGTATGCTAGAAGCTTCTATAGAAAATGAAAATAGTATTACTTTTCCTAAAATATACATTGTATCTATGGGTCTTGTCACATTGTTTGTGCTGTTGGTTTTAATAGTTAGCTTTTTAAGACAGGGAAAAATACTTAAACAAAATAATGCGCTTATCATAGAGCAAGAAGAGAAAATAAAATTTTTACGCGAAATTAATGCAGAAAATGAGTACAAATACACACAAGAAAAACATGAAAATGAGAAAATATTTTTAGAGTTCCAGCATACTGTCACTACCTTGGAAGAGAAGATAAATGATGGTACTAAAAACCAAGTAGTAGCTAAATTAGAAGCCTGCAAAAATAAAAGAGAACAACAGCTCAAACGCGTAAATCTGGATTGATATGATGAAGGATAACAAAAAATATATAACAGAAAATATACAAAATACACTTACTCTCACATCTTCTACCGCTACATCTGTTCCCGAAATCATTAACGAAATAGACAACTATTATAAACAAGGTGCCATAGCTTATGCAGAGGGGATAAGCAGATATAATGTAGAGATAGAAAAACTACTAAATTGTATAGAAAAAGCAGTAAATGATAAACAAAAAGAAGAAAAGGTACTCGTGGCGTTGGAACAGGAGTTAGCCATAGACAATAGAGTACTAGAACAACACCAAGATGAGTTTATGCAAAAACTCTATTCTATAGAAGAACTTAACACAGAGTATAAAGAGCTGGTAGATGAAGCAGGATATGCAAAACTACTTGTTAAAAAAAGAAGAGAACTGTATAAAATACAAGAGAAAATAGAAGCGCTTGAAATAGCATATCTTAGCCATGAATTAGAACGTATTAACACACTTACAATTCTGGAACCTAAAAGACAATATATCGATACATTAAAAGAAAATATAAAAGAGTTAGAACTTGAAAAAGAACATTTTACATCAACTAAACTACATCAATTGCCACAGCTTGGGTTAGTCAATAATGTGAATACTGAAGAGATAGTCGATACTACCATTTTAGAAAAAGAATCTTAGTAAAAATAAAGTTCTATTATTTCATTTACCTTATTTAACTACAATAGTTCAAAAGGATTTTAGAATGAATAAACAAAAATTTATAACGCTTACACTTATCATCTCAGGGTTGGTTTTAAATCCGGTTATAGCGGAGACCGTACATCATACGGTAATACAAAGTCAACATATTAATCAATCTGTCGTTTCTAATATTTCAACTATTTTACATAACCGTGGTTTAGATGAGGATGTGGCAGAAGAAATGGCTTCAAACCTTGTGAGTGAAGAAGATGAGATGTTGTTGGCTATGATGATGGAAACACTACAGATGCAAAACATTGTGACTAAAAATGAAGTCTTAGAGTATTTGAGTCATGCAGCATTACATAAACAAACGTTAGATTTTAAAAGTTATGACCATCTTGTAGGAATGGTTTCTAAGATAAAACAAACATCTTTGGATCCTTATACATTAAAAGAACTTAGTCATTTAACAAAAATCAATAAACAGTTATTTGTGTAGAGATATATAGGTTTTATCTCTACGCCATCTCTTTCCCAAATTTTGCTTTGAGTTTAGCCAACTTTGGCGGTATCACTGCCATGCAATACCCTTGCATCTGATTTTGTCTGTAGTAGTCTTGGTGGTAGGCTTCTGCTTTATAGTAACAATCTAAAGGTTCTATGGTAGTGACGATAGGATCAGCGTAGTCATTTTGTGCCGCTTCAAGTGCTGCTTCGGCAGCTTCTTTTGTCTCTTCATTTGTATAGAGTATGGTTGAACGGTATTGTGTACCTCTGTCTGCACCTTGCTGGTTTAGGGTAGTGGGGTTATGCACGAGAAAAAAGATATCCAGTAGGGTATCTGAAGTGATAATGCCATCATCATATGTAATTTTAATGACCTCTACATGTCCTGTAGTTCCTGTGCATATTTGGGTGTATGTAGGATTGAGAGTTTCTCCGTTTGCGTAGCCACTTTCTACGTCACTGACACCTTTTAGTAGTTCAAATACTGCTTCAGTACACCAAAAACATCCGCCACCGACTATGAGTTCCTGTTTCAATTATAAGCCTTTATTGTTTTATTTCTTTATTTGCTATAATAGCTAAGAAATTAAAAATTAATGTAATATATGGAGATTATCTATGAATGTTAATGTCGTTTGTCCTCATTGCCTCAAAGTAAACCGTATTCCTAAAAAGGAATCGTATGCTAAAGCCAATTGTGGAGAGTGTAAAAGATCACTGCTTGAAAGTAAACCAGTCTCTGTTGATGCATCTAAACTTGGTACTTTTATCGCTAATTCTGAGATACCCCTTATTGTAGATTTCTGGGCACCATGGTGTGGGCCTTGTTTGCAAATGGCTCCTGCCTTTGAAGAAGTGTCACTTTCTATGCCGCTTCAGGCCCAGTTTCTTAAAGTGAACACAGATGAACAACAAGCACTGGGTGGACAATATGGTATACAAAGCATACCCACACTCATTGCATTTAAAAATGCTAAAGAGTTGGATAGAGTCTCTGGTGCATTACCTAAAGAACAGTTAAAAAGCTGGGTTAGGCAGTATCTGTAGATGAGTAAAATACTTTTACTGGAAGATGATGCCAATCTAAATGAAACCATGACGGAATTTCTTACAGAGAAAGGTTATGATGTTCTGTCGGTCTATGATGGATATGACGCACAGGAAAAACTGTATGAAAGTAAGTACGACTTGCTTCTATTGGATGTTCATACACCAGGTATCAATGGATTTGATCTTTTGAAAGAGGCTAGAGAAGGTGGTGTACTTACACCAGCCATTTTTATTACTTCTTTAGATTCGGTAGATGACTTGGAAAAAGGTTTTGATAGTGGTTGTGATGATTATATAAGAAAACCTTTTGTTCTGAAAGAACTTTATATACGGGTTGATACATTGCTTAAGCGTGGTTTTTTTCATGAGTCAAAAGAGTGTATTAAGATTGCAGACAACATTGAATACGATATTAAAAACAATGAACTCATCATAGATAATGAAACGGTATCACTGGGACATAAAGAATCGATGCTGCTTAAATTGTTCATGAAAACAGAAGGTGAAGTTATAGCACATGAGCGTATCTATGAACATTTGTGGGACTATGATGAAGAACCCAGTGATACAGCATTACGTACATACATTAAGAATCTTCGTAAAATGATAGGTAAGGAAAAAATTGTTAGTATCAAAAAACAAGGCTACAAATTCATTACTGAAAAGTGAGAAAAAATCTCTTTTTAGGTTTCTAACACTTTATGTTGCTATGGTGATCTTTTCGATCACGTTACTTTCACTGTTTTACTATCAGAGTCAGGAAAAACTTATGCTTTCTGACCAAAGAGCCATGTTGACCAAATACGCGTATATCCAAACAAAAAGACTTAAAGTCTTACATCATTTTTTTGATGAAAGAATTGACTATCCTCGTGATCTTCGCTTCAAATCAGCTATTTATGATTTTGAACTTACCAGAATATTTTCTTTGATAGAAGATGAAAATATACGTTTCCATGAAGAAATATATATGACCCATAAGTATATACATTTAGTGAAGACACTGGATGAATTTTATTTGGGAACAAAATATCTTATTATAGAAGTAGAAGACAGTGGCGCTTGGAGAGGGGAAATATGGAAAAATATTATAGGGTATGGTTTGATCTCTTTTCTTATTTTTATGCTTTTTGGGCTTTACCTTGCTAAATTGTTTTTGAAACCAATGCGGGATTCTATATTGTTACTTGACCGGTTCATCAAAGATACAACCCATGAACTCAATACACCACTCTCAGCCATACTGGCCAATATAGAGATGATGGACACAGATGTCATGGTAGAGAAGAATAAAAGAAAACTAAGCCGTATTAATATTGCCGCTAAAACAGTATCGGTACTCTATAAAGACTTAACGTATCTGACCTTGGAGCAGGAGAAGACAAATCATGATGAAGTGATCGATATAAGAGAACTTGTTTATGACAGGGCAGAATACTTTTCAAGTTTAGCACAGTCTAAACATTTAGAATATAACTTGGATCTTGAAGACGCAACCATAACTATAGACAGACGTAAATTTACCAGAGTGATCGATAATCTGATATCGAATGCCATTAAATATAATAAACGTCATGGTACAGTAGGGATAGAATTGAAAGAAAGAATGTTGGTCATTTGGGATACAGGTATAGGTTTGAATGAAGAGGCCATACCCTTTATGTTTGACAGGTATATACGCTTTAATAATGCCGAAGGTGGTTTTGGTGTAGGATTGAGTATTGTTAAAAGTATAGTGGATGAATATGATATTTCCATTGAGGTAAAATCAAAAGAAGGGGAGGGAACAAGCATGGTGTTAAAATGGTAAAACCTGTACTATTGGCAGTGTTACTGATATCTGGAGCATCTACACAGTTGTCTTCATCGGATGCCTATGAACGTTATTGTGTTGAATGTCATAGAGAATTACCTACTTCTTTACAACGTATGTTTATGCGTTATCTTCTTGTTTATGGAGGAGAAAAAAATGTCAAGGCAGGTCTTAAACATTATTTGAAATATCCCTTAAAAGAGATCTCTGTTATGTCTGATCTGTTTATCGATAATTATGGAATAAAACAGAAAACAACATTGAATGACACACAGATAGATGAAGTATTAGATATCTATTGGGAAAGGTTTAAGGTAATTGATAAGTTGAAATAGTTACAATAGTATGATACCTATGGACAAGGTTAGATTAAAACAGACAAAAAAGGAAGAATAATGAAAAAATTGTTATCAGTCGTTACAATAGTAGCAGTTGCTATGATGAGTACGCCAACTACCTCATCTGCAAGTTTGGCAAAAGGACAAAAACTTTACAAAAAGAAACTTCGTAAGTACTGCAGAGTATCAGGTGTACGTTTTGCAAGAATGCATACACAGGATGAGTGGGAAGAGATCTATGATGATGGAGATTTTGCGAAGGAAACATATAAATTATGCCCTAAATTGAAAAAAGGGAAGATAAAAAAAGCGTGGTGGGACGATATTTATGAGTTCACTTACGAATATGGAAAAGGTGGCTCACACGTTCCAAAATGTTAAAGTTCATTTAATGTAACTTCTTGAAGCAGTTATTTTCTTACTGCTTCACATTCCTGCAACTACTTCACAATACTTTCACAATTACATGTTATTATATATAATCTTAAATATAAAGGATGAATAAAAAATGAATAACATTACTAAATTCGCAGTTGCTTCTTTGCTTGGATTGACATTGCTTTCAACAACTGCTATGGCAGATGTTAAAAAAGGTCAGAAGATCTATCTCAAGAAGTTAAAAGCACCTTGTGGTTTCTCTGGAGCAAAGTTTGCACATAAGCATACTCAAGATGAATGGGAATCTATCAATGAAGCTGGAAAGTTTGCAGCAGAGGTAAAAAAACTGTGTCCTAAAGCAAAAATAAAAGCTAAATATGTTCCTCATGTCTATGATTTTGCATATGAATATGCAAAAGATTCAGGAAATATACCTAGTTGTTAATGGAGCTGAATAGGGCATAGTGCTACTTCACTGTTTCATTAAAGGTATTACCTTTGGTCACTTCAGTAGTTAGCTCATGCGACTTGTCACATTTATTAATAGAATTAATATGGTATTAAGTTAAATCACTATATTATTTTTGGAACAGAATTAAATCAGAGGAATTGATTACATGTATAATGTGTAATCAATAGAAATTATAAACTTAAAGGAATTAAAATGAAAAAATTTGCAATCTCAATGTTATTTGCTGGATCTACACTACTTATGGCTGATGGTGCTGCTGCTTACGCTAAATGTGTTGGTTGTCATGGTGCAAACGGTGAAAAAGCTGCTCTAGGTAAATCTGCAGTTATTACAGGTCAAGATGCTGCTAAAACTGTTGAGCAACTTAAAGGTTACAAAGCTGGTACTCTTAACATTAACGGAATGGGTGGTCTTATGAAAGGTCAAGTTGCTTCTATGGATGACGCTGCTATCGATGCAGTTGCAGCTTATATTGCAGCAATGAAATAATACGTTTTAAACGTTTACATTCAAAAGCCTCTTGGCTTTTGAATAGTTAATTTTATCTTAACAATCAAAATAATTTAAACACACTTCTTACATAGTGCTACCGCATTTTCCTGCTTCACACTTCATAGTTGCGACACCTTTATTTGGCGATACCTTAGTGTTGTCTGATGCACATTTTGTACTTAACCTCCCTGTCTCTTTAACACGTACGCACGCATAGAGTTCTTTGGTTGTCATAGACTTCAGTACACAGTCTCTTCTGTCGTCATCCTCAGTAAGTTGGTTTAAAATATTCATCTTTTTTTTGACAAGTACTGCTGAACCATCTACCATACTTGCTCCACATTTACCTGGCCCACACTTCATACCACCTTCTGTGATAGATTCTTTTTTTTCTCCTGAACAGCCTGAGAGCAGTGCAAGTGTACATAATAGTGTTGAAAAGATTTTTAATTTCATATTTAAGTATCCTTTTGATTGATAGTCAGAGTATTGTCTTTTTTTAAGAGATATTTCTCATACATATCATAGAAGATAGGAATGAGTAAAAGGCTCAGTACTGCTGAAGAAACAACCCCTCCGATCATTGGTGCGGCTATACGTTGCATCACTTCGCTTCCTACGCCGGTTGTGTACATGATAGGCAACAGTCCAGCTAAGATGGCAAAGACAGTCATAAGTTTAGGTCTTACCCGCTGAACAGCACCTTCATAGATAGCATGAGAAAGGTGTTTTCTGTTAAAGTCTTTACCTACATTTTTTCTCATCTCTTCAACACTCTCTTGTAAATAAACGATCATTACAATAGCAGTTTCTGCAGCAACACCTAACAGTGCCAAGAATCCTACGATAACGGCTATGGACATGTTAAAGCTTAACATATCGATGTAAACAAGTCCTCCAAATAGTGCAAATGGCAGTGTAAAGAATACGATGAGTGTTGGAACTATCTGCCCTAATGCAAAGTAGATGAGTATAAAGATAACTAAAAGTACCGTAGGAACTATCCATTTGATCTTTTGCATGGCAGACTCCAGATATTCAGACTGTCCTGCCCATTCCAAATAGTATCCGGCAGGTAGTTTTAAGTCTTCAAGTACGAGCATGGCTTGTTCTTTGTATTTGGTTGCAGACATACCTGTTTGTGGTGTGATGTAAACAAAGGTCACCGGTGTAGCCATCTCGGATTTGATGACTGAGGCACTTTGGCGGTACTCTATTTTTGCAAAAGTTGAAAGTGGTACAAAGCCTAGGGGGGTCTTAACTTGAATATTTCTAATATCATCGAGATTTCTACGTTCTTCTTCTTCAAAACGAAGTGCAATAGGATAACGTTCTAAGCCCTTATACATAGTTGTTATTTTTTTCCCTCCTATAGCGGCAGAGGTATACTCCTGAATGAGTGATTTTGAAATGTTATAACGCTGCAAGGCTTCGGTATCTATGTCTATGTCTATAAAAAAACCAGCTGAAGCTTGGTCAGAGAAGACAGACTGTGTACCTTTAAGATTACGTAGTCTGGATTCTATCTGCTGTGCTACCTCTTGTAGTCCGTCAGCATCTTTACCATAGAGTTTTATACCTATAGGTGTACGAATACCTGAAAGAAGCATATCTATACGACCACGGATAGGGTAGGTCCATGAATTTATCAGACCGGGCACTTGTAAGGCTTCTTCCATCTCTGCCATAAGCTTTTCATGGGTCATACCTTCTCTCCATTCAGACTTTGGTTTAAAGGTAATGATCGTTTCCAGCATCCCCAGAGGTGCAGGATCAGTTGGTGAATTTGCACGTCCACCTTTTCCAAATACTGTATCTACCTCAGGGAAACTTTTGATAATTTTATCGGTTTTTTGTGTGAGCACTTTACTTTGGTCTATAGAAGTTCCGTAAGGTGTTACAGGCATATACATAACAGTCTGTTCATTAAGCATAGGCATAAATTCCCAGTTTAATTTTTGGTAGAGTGGTACAGCAAAAGCAAGTCCTCCTATTGCCAGTAAAATGACAAGATATTTAAGCTTTAATCCATAAATTAAAATAGGATGATAGAGCCAAATAAAAAAACGATTGAGAGGGTTTTTATCTTCAGGTATGATCTTGCCTTTTACAAAATAGATCATGAGTACAGGTACCAGAGTAATAGAAAGTACTGCACCCGCAGTCATGGCAAATGTTTTGGTAAATGCAAGTGGTGAAAAGAGAAGGCCTTCCTGTCCAGAGAGTGCAAAAATAGGTAAAAAAGAGACAACAACAAGTGCTAACGCAAAAAAGATGGGTCTTCCTACTAACTGGGAAGACTTGACGATAACATCTATGCGTTCAGCATTGGTAAGTTCCCTGCCTTTCTCTTCTTCTTGTTTATGTATGGATTTATGGGCATTTTCTATCATGACGATGGAGGCATCAACCATGGCTCCTATGGCAATGGCGATCCCTCCAAGACTCATGATATTTGAGCCGATACCAAAAAGTTTCATGAGTAAGAATGGCAGGGCTATCGTTAAAGGCAGAACAATGAGCATAATGAGTGTTGATCTAAAGTGCATCAAGAACAATCCAATGATGATGATGACGATGATACTCTCTTCCAGTAGAGTAGTTTGAAGGGTCTTGATCGCTGCTTCGATAAGACCCGAACGGTCATACGTTGTGATGACTTCAACATCATCTATCTTGAGTTCATCCATTTTGGCTGTAATACGTTTAATGGCAGAGTAGACATCTTCCCCATAGCGTACCATGACTATCCCTCCGACCACTTCACCTTCACCGTTGAGATCAGCCATACCACGACGTGCGCCTGGTACCATTTCTACACGACCAAGCTGTGCAAGTGTAAGCGGTACACCATCTTTAGTAGTGACTACGAGATCACGTATTTCATCGAGGTCTTTGATGTATCCTTTGGCCTGAACCATCCATTCAAAACCATTTTGAATGACGATACGTCCACCTGTGTCATTGTTATTCATTTGCAGTGTTTTTGAGATGTCACTTATAGATAGGTTGTATTGTACTAAAGCATCATTATTGACCGTAATCTGATAAGTAGGTACAAACCCACCAATACTCGCTACTTCTGAGACACCATCAACACCCATAAGTGCATATTTGTAGTAGTAGTCCTGTAAGGTTCTAAGTTCATCAAGTGTTTTTGTTTTTGAGGTAAGTGCATACTCATACGCCCATCCTACACCTGATGCATCAGGACCTAATGTCACTTCCATACTATCTGGTAATTGACTCTGTATTGATGCTAGTTGTTCAAGTACACGGCTTCTGGCCCAGTAGAGATCTGTACCTTCTTTAAAAATAATGTAGATCAATGCATTTTCATACACAGAAAAACCACGTACCGTCTCAATGTTTGAAATGGCAAGAAACTGTGATACTAAAGGGTAGGTCCCCTGATCTTCTATGATCTCAGGACTTTGCCCTTTCCATGTAACTTGTACGATGACCTGTGGAGGAGAGAGATCAGGAAGTGCATCAAGAGGTGTATTTTTCATAGCCCAAACAGACCCTACAATAATGAAAAGGGTAGCCATCAAGACCAAGAAACGATTTTTTACAGAAAATGCAATTAATTTTTCAATCATT